>CAYFVP010000126.1:0-73081 GCA_964346655.1 uncultured Thermoplasmatales archaeon | reverse complement strand
TTATTGTTGATCACTTTATAGGGTATATCATAAAAATATTTGGTTCCATTAATTGCTGCGTAATGAAAAATAAACTTTGGTTTTTCATTTTTAACAATATCTCTAAACTCTGAAGATTTTTCTACCAAATCAAGTTCGTAAAAAGTAAAATTTTTATTATCAGGAAGGTACTCCTTTTTTCCTCTGAAAAAATTGTCAATTCCAACAACATTATAATTATTTTTTAGAAGCTCTTCAGAAATAAAACTACCAAGAAAACCAGCAGCACCAGTAATTAAAGCTTTCATCTTAAATCTCCTCTTCCAAGGCCCATATAATCAATATCTTTATATTTTTCTAATCTACCTTCAAAAATATTCCATAGATCAATTATTTTTACTCCTTTCTTGATATTTTTTATAAAAGTTTTCAAATCTATCGTTCTGTATTCTTTATGATCTGTAGCAATTATTATCGTATCTACAGTTTTAATTGCTTCTTTGAAATACATTTTTTTTACATTTCTTTCTATATATGAAGGTAATCTTGTATATGTTGTTTTATCAAGATATGGATCTGTAACAGAAACTTTAAAATCTTCATCTAAAAGTAAATCAATTATATCAAGTGAATGGCTATTTCTGAAATCATCAATATCTGCCTTAAAGGTAATACCTGCTACTAACACTTTTTTACCTTTTACTTCTTTAACGATTTTGCTATATAGCCAATCATTTGCACGTCGTCCATAAAACCATACCGAGTTAAAGCCTCTAATAATAACCTTATCATACGCCATTTCAAGTAGATATGGATCTTTTCCTAGACAATATCCACT
Source organism: uncultured Thermoplasmatales archaeon (assembly GCA_964346655.1). Classification (GTDB taxonomy): domain Archaea; phylum Thermoplasmatota; class E2; order DHVEG-1; family DHVEG-1; genus CAYFVP01. Next base: position 72,264 of record CAYFVP010000126.1, on the reverse strand, counting down.
AACTGGACCTGGTAAAGGAATTTTATTTCTTTCATAGCCCTTATTTGCAGCGTTTAAAACTTCCATTGCATTTATTTTATTAACATCTGAAAGAAACGCAATTTCATTTGAAAAGGCAAATCGCATATTTCTCCATGAATTATCTACCAATTTTACAGCTTCAGCAATTTTAGGATCAGATACTTTTACAATTTCCCCTCCAATTTTCTCAAAAAATTTCTTTACTCTTTCAAAGCTTATATCATTATAGCAGCCAATTACTTTTGGAAGATTTTTTTCTTCTTCAATTGCTTTCCCTTCCATAATTCGCTCTGGCACAAATGAGAGAAAAAAATCTTTTCCCTCAGTATACCCTGTTTTTTCAATTCTTTGTTTTATTTTATCAGTTGTACCAATAGGTAAAGTTACCCTAAAAATCAAAGTTTTTTCCTTTACTCCAATATTTATAATTCTGTCAACCACTTTATATAAGTTAGTAATTGATCCTTGTTCAGGATATTTTTTAAATTTTGTACCTATTGCAATAACAAAATAATCCGAATCTTTTACATCTGCAGTGATCTCTGTAGTTGGAAAAAACCTCCTATTTAGATGTTTTTTTAGAAGCTCATTCATTCCAGGTTCATGAAAGGGAGCTCTTCCAGCTTTTATTTGTCCAACTAGCTCTTTATTAATATCAATTCCAATAACTTCAAATCCACTATCAGCGCATACTAGTGAAAGTGGTAGCCCTGTTCTCCCAAGAGCAAAAACACTAACTTTCATTTATTCCTCTCCACAAGATATATTTTGGCCACATGTAGGGACAAATCACTTTTAATTCTTTTTACTATAAAAGTTCTAATTTATCTAATATTTCTTTTCTAAAGTATTTTTGTAACACTTCAAGAGAAAAACTTTCAGAATTTTTTCTTGCTTTCGTTCTTAAGTCAATTATTTTATTTTTATTTTCAATCAGTTGACTTAATAGCCGTTCTAAATCCTTTAAAGATTTGTATTTTAATGTCGAGCTATTCATTTCTTTTATTACATTAAATTCATCTGGAACAATAAGTGGTTTGCAGTATTGAATAGCCTCAAAGGGTAATGCACTTCCTTCTGTTTTACCATAGATTTCTGATATTCCTGTAGCTCTTTTTGCGTTAACATTTAATGGTGAAAAAATTACATCACTTTCGTTTAATATTTTGTTATATTTTATTTCTGGAACGAATTCTTTTGAATAAAATATGTTATATCCTTTTTTCTTTAACTCCTCACATCTTGAAATAATTCTATTTCCTCCCACACCAACTGGTTTTCCAAGAATCCACAGAGATATTTTTCCATTGAATTTTTTAAAAAGCTTATTAAATACATCGATTGCAAGATCATAATCGCGTCTATATGTCTCAATTAATCCTGGTATTACAAATCTTATCTTATCATCTTTTTTTATTTTTGCCATTTTTTTACTTTTGTCATAAAAATTAAATGGAAGAGTAAAAACAGGTTTTTTGTAATTTGTTTTTTTTATTACATATTCTTTTATTGGTGGATAAATTACATTTATTGCGTTATATTTTGGCAGGATAAATTTTCTTATTAAAAAAATACTAATATTTGCATCAATACTTCTAAATATGTTTTTTGTAGGAAATGCAAATTTTTGTTTCAACCAGTGATTTGTCATATGAATGGTTAATATCATTTTTGATTTTGGTTTAAATTTAAAAAATAAAGGTAATCTAATGGAGCTAAATTGAATGGTATTTACAAGAAGGAGATCGATCTTTTCATTACAGATTTTTTCTACATATTTTAAAAAAGAACTCATACTTTCATTTTTATCTTTTAAAATAAATTCATATTTTGATTTATCATCTATATATGTTTCAAGTCTTGAAAATAATTCTTTTGTAGTAAATACTGTCACATTGGTTTTATTTGTTTTGCATATTTTTATTATAGTGTATAAGAATTTTAAGTGAAAATGTGGCTCTAGTATTCCAATATTTTTCAACTGATTTCCTCCAATTTCATATATAATAATAAAACATTATTTTATTAAGTTTTGAAAGATATCAAATTTGTATTAAAAGGTGTTTTGATTCTGCTGGGTTAAATTTATGAGAGCAATTCAAGAATATTATAATATAGGTTTTACTACTCTATTTCGCTTACTTGTCTTTTTTTATAGAAAAGGACATATAAACTCAGATAACCACTTGTTTATTGGTTTTTCTTCAGCATGGTATGGTGGAAATATTAAAGGATTACTTGACTATTTGTTAAATAATAGTAAACTCTTGGAAGATAATAAGATACATATCTATTTTACCTCTCCAAACAAAGAACAAGTCGAAATTTCAAAGAAAAAAGGAATAAATGCTTATTGGTGGCATGATATTCGGGCTATTCCAATTTTTTCCAAAACAAATTTGTTTGTTACCTCACATGGTGAAAGCTATCTTCCTGTTACAAGACGTTCAAAATTTAGTGATTTTCTAAGAGATTTTTTAGGGGAGTTTGCAATTAAGTTTAAATCTGGCAAAATTGAATATGTTGGTGGAAATTTTTCTGTTAAAAGAATGGAATTATGGCATGGAATACCATTTAAAGATGTATATATTGATAAAGTTCCTATTCCTCCTGATATTTTTTGTGTTACATCAGATTTTATGAAAAAATCCTATTCTAAAAAAGGGTATTATCCTAAAATATTTAGAATCACTGGTTATCCAAGAAATGATATTCTTTTTAAGAAGATTAATAGAAAAAAGATTTTTACAGAGTTAAGAATTCCTAGTGATAAAAAAATAATTCTTTATGCACCTACCTGGGGTCATTATACAGGTATGGGCTTGTTTCCTTGGTCTGATTGGAAGGAGACACTAGCTTTATTTGATAATTTTGCACACAGATATAGAAATACTCATTTTGTGATTAGAACTCATAGATATTGGGAGGGAAAAAAATCAACAGATGTAAATGATGTTCTTTCAAAATATTCAAACATTAGCTGGATTTCAATGGAAGAATATCCTGATACTTATACTCTTTTATCAGTAACTGATGTACTAATAACTGATTGGTCAAGTATTGCATTTGATTTTATGTTGAAAAGAAAACCAATAATATTTATTGATCGGCCAAACCCTTATGGTGAGTTTTGTTTCACTCCTAATGAGCGAGCTGGTGCTATTGTTTACACAAAAGATCAGTTAATGGACTCATTAAAGGACGCTTTAAAAGATTCTGAAAAATTTATCAAAAAATACGCTCCCAACTTTGATGTAGTTCTAAATAAAGCATTTTTATATAAAAATGGAAAGTCATCTGATCGTTGTATTGAAGAGTTAATAAAATTATTAAAAATTTAATCCAATATCCTCGACATTTCTTTTCATTAAATATTCCATGGATTCAGATGGTTCTTTATTTTCATGAACCATTTTATAAATCTCATTAAATATAGGGGCATTCACACCTGTTTTTTTACACAGGTTTGGAATAGATTCAACTGTATAATATCCTTCAACAAGTTTATGAGCTGCTTGTAATTTTTCTAGTGCATTCTTTGGTTTCAATCCTTCTCCAATTAATCTACCAAACTCTCTGTTTCTTGATTTTCCAGTGCAACTCATCCAAAGGTCATTTCCCCAACATTGACTTTCCATTGAAAAAGTATGAGTTTTTGCTCCTAGGTCAATTGCTATATCTCTTGCCTCTTTTGCAGCTCTTGAAATTATATGAGTTTCACTACCATAAGGTAATCCTAATCCATTTATTATTCCTGCAAAAATTGCTATTACATTTTTAAATGCTCCAGCATATTCAACGCCAATTAAATCAGTATTTCCATATATGCGTAATGTTTTACCATGAAATATTTCTTGTAACTTTTTAAGAACTTCTTGATCTTCACAAGCAATATCTGCACCAAGAGGGGCGTCATTTACCATATCTTCAGCAAATGTCCCACCTGATATTTTGGCAATTTTATAATCAATTTTTGTATCATTAAGCTCTTCTTTAATTACCTCAGAAAATATTTTAGCAGTATCAATTTCTAAGCCTTTTGCTGTATTAAGAATAATCACCTTATTTTTCAAATAATTCCTGATTTCTTTAATTACTTCTCTTGTAGATTGAGATTCAACTGCCATAACAATTATATCTGCATTATTTGCAATTTCTTTTTTATCAGACGTAAAAGAGATATTATCAGGTAGTTTTTTATTTTTAAAATGATAAAGATGCAATCTCTTTTTCTTTAGATATTCGATTAATTTTTTATTAATGTCATATGTACTTAAATTGATATTATTATTTTGAATGTGTTTTTTCCCAAGATATCTGGCTATTGAAAAACCAAACATTCCGGTGCCAATAATACCTATTTTCATTTTATCTACTTAAATAACTCTTGAGCTTTTTTTATATCTGCTTCATCGTCTATTTCTATCCATTTTAAATCACTGATATCTATTTTATGCATTTCAATTTTCTCAAATATGTTGTTTAATGCATGTTCGAACCATTTGTTTTTTACTCCCTCATTTATTAGTTTTTCAAGTTCATCAAATAAGATTTTACTACCTTCACATGAAAATTTAAATACCCCTATTGTTGATCCATCACTTTGTTCTTTTGGAGCTGTTTTTGGTAAAATTTCAATGATGATACTATTTTTTTCTTTTACTTTTAACTCCTCAAGATCATAATGATTACTGTCAATTGGAGCTAAATTCAATCCTTTTTTTGAAACCAGCTTTTTTATTATATTTTCTTCAAAAACTGTGTCTCCATTTAATAGTAAAAATTCTTTTCCTCTTATTTTATCACGTGTTAAATAAAGTGAATATATATTGTCTGTGGTAGCAAAATCCTTATTTTCAATAAATTCAATATCTTTAGAGTCTTCAAATTTATTTTTAATTTTTTCTGCCATATATCCGATCACTACATATGTTTTCTTAATCGAATTTTTTGTAAGTATTTCTATTTCTCTTTCAAGTATTGTCTTTCCAGATATTTCGATTAGAGATTTTGGTTTATCTTTTGTAATTTCTGGCATTCTTGTTCCTCGTCCTGCAGCAAGTATTACAGCATTCATATAAATTAGGTATAAAGAAGCAATTAATGAAAATTGTTCTTAGAAAAGGTTTTTTGTTTAATGATAAAATCATAAAAGAAATTAACTTTTAATAGGATAATATTTTCTTACAGTAATAACACAATAAATATAACCAAAAAAACCAATTAAGAGTCTAACAAGACCAAAAAGTGATGTTTGATTTACAAGAACATCTGCCATTGAATGTTTTTCCCAAACCCGTCCATGTTTTAATCCCAGAAGTTTTCTTCCATAGCCATACCAAAACGATTGTTTTAAAAATTCAAGAGCAGAACCCTTTGGTCTATAGTAAATTTTTGCTTTGTCATAATGAGATATTTTATATCCCGCATCAACAGCTCTATAATTTATTTCTAGGTCTTCTGCAGATGAAAACCAAGGATCAAATCCACCTAATTTGTCAAGTATTTCTTTTTTATAAGTTGTATTTGTTCCCGGATATGAAACATTTTCCCCTTTATGATAAAATTTTACATTTTCAATATTTTTTACTTTTTCTTCCCCTTTTGAAACAAGCTTACCAACAACAATATCTGCATTTTTTAATCCATTTCTTAATTCTTTTATCCAGCTCTTGTCAGCTGTATCATCTCCACCAATAAAAGCAATTGCATCTCCTGATGCTTGTTTTATACCGTAATTCATGCTTTCTGCTCTAGTACCTGGATAAATAAGTAATTTAATGCAATTTTTCTTCTCTAAAAATTTTTTTACAATTTCTTGTGTTTTATCTTTACTATCTGAATCTACTACTAAAACTTCATATGGTTCTTCTTGATCAATCAAACTCTCAAGAAGTTCACCAATATTTTTTTCTTCATTCTTTGTAGTAAGAACAACACTTATTTTCATCATATAACTGCAATATTAGATAATATCAATCTTTATTAAAATTTTATAAAATAATTGTTTTTCCAAGATCTTGGGATTTTCTAGTGGCTTCAACAAGTTCAACTGTTTTTGCGCCTATTTCTCCATCATTTGAAACAATAGAACCATTTTTAACAGCATTAATAAAATGCTGAAGTTCATCACCAAGAGTGTTGTTTTCTAAAATATTTAGATTTCGTCCTTCATTTGAGTCTTTAAATACTTTTACTTTTTGAGAAACAGCTTGAATTTTAGCAGCTGCAATTTGGCCGATTATATCAACTTCTCTAACTTTTTCTGGTAAAGTCCAACTTATTTCAGAATGAGATATTATATTATTTGGAAATTCACAAATGATAAATGCTGTATCTTCAAGGTCCTTTTTGATAAAAGCCTTACCAAAACACGTTATCTTTTTTGGCCAAACATCTGTCAAATAGTTCATAATATCATACAAATGGGGCATCATATCAACAATAATATCAAGTTTTTTATCTGGATACATCTCAGGCATCCATTGAATTGTCCATTGTAATCTTAGATAATATAATTTTCCAAAAAAGTTGTTTTTTATTAATTTTTTAACTTCATTTATGGCATTGTTATATCTAAAAATATGTCCAACAGCAAGAAGTTTTTTTGCTTGTTTTGCAATATCAACTAATTCATATGCTTTTTTAGATTGAAGGGTTAATGGTTTTTCAACAAGAACATGTTTTCCTGCAATAAGTGCATCTTTACAAACTTGAAAATGGGTTTCATTACTTGTACAAATACTAACAGCTTTTACATTTGAAGAAAGCACCTCATGATAATCATTTGTAACATTTTTTATATTATATTGTTCCTGACAAAAACGAAGATTTTCTTCACTAAGATCTGAAGCCCAGGAAAGTTCCAAATCTTTCATTTTTGAATATTCATCAATATGTTTTTTCCCCCAACGACCCACGCCAATTACACCTATTTTCAGATTATCACCTGTTGAAAAATTCATGTATTTTTTCTGATATATAATTTATCTGATCATTTATTAAATCAGGAAACATCGGTAGATCCATTGATTGAGCAGATAGCTCTTCACTTTTAGGAAATGCTCCCTCTTTATATCCAAATAATTCCTTATATATAGGTTGATAGGGAATTGGAGTTGGGTAGTGTATTAAACAAATTATCTTGTTTTCTTTTAGGAAATTTAAAAGTTCATCTCTTTTTTTTGTTTTAATTTCAAACAAGTGATATGATGGTTTTTTTTCATTGGTGTCTCCTGGTGGTAAAATTATTTCTTCTATGTCAGAAAGAATATTAAAGTATTTTTTTGCAATGTTTCTTCTTGCTTCAATCCATATTGGAAGATACTTTAATTGAACCCTTCCAATTGCAGCATTTACTGTATTAAGTCTTGCAGTATAACCAATTATTGTATGGACATTCTTTGGATGCTGACCATGATTTCTTAGAAGTTTTAATTTATCTGCAATTTTTTTATCATTAGTTGTAATCATTCCTCCATCACCGCAAACAGTCATATTTTTTGTTGAATAAAACGAAAAACAGCCCATTGAAGATAATGTTCCAGTCATTTTTTCTTTATAAGTTGCTCCATGTGATTGAGCGCAATCTTCAATTACAAATAAATCATTTTTTTTTGCTATATCATTTATTTCCTGCATATCAGCTGGATGACCATAGAGATGAACGGGCATCATTCCTCTTGATCTTTTAGTAATTTTTTTTGGTATTTGATTTACATCTATCAGATATTCATCGTTAATATCACAAAAAATAGGTGTTCCATTAGCATGAAGAATGGAGTTTGATGTTGCAATATAGGAGCTAGCAACTGTTATTATTTCTCCACCTATAGTGAGATCCGCAGCAATTAAAGCAAGAAATAGTGCAGTTGTTCCTGAACTAACAGATATTGCATAATCTGTTCCAATATACTTGGCAAAATCTTCTTCAAATTTATCTACTGATTCACCTAAAATGTATCTTTCGTTTCTAAGTGCATATATTGCTGCTTCTTCCATCTCTTTATTAAAAACTGGTCTTGCTGGGGGAATTACATCCATTTTTATTCCACCTTTCCAACAGGTTTTGCAGGATTACCAAGTACAAGTGTTTTTTCAGGTACATCCTTTGTTACGACAGACCCTGCTCCAACCATTGCTCCTTTACCAATAGTAATTCCACAGATAATTACGGCTCCTGCCCCAATTGACGCGCCTTTTTTTACTACTGTTGAGATTAATTTCCACCCAGGATTTACTGCCTTTGGTTTTTTATCATTTGTAAAACAAACATGAGGGCCTATAAAAACTTCGTCTTCTAATGTCACACCTGTTGGAATATATGCAAATGCCTCTATTACACAATTATTCCCAATTATTACATCCTTTTGAATTTCAACAAAAGCTGCGATTTTACAATTTTTACCAATTTTACAACCATAGAGGTTTACAAAATCTCTAATTACTGTATTCTCACCAATATCAGCATCTTCAATTCTATAAAATTTGGCAAGAATTTTCATGGATTCGACTATAGAAAAATAGTATATCAAGGTTTTCATTTACTTCTAATAAAGGTTCTGAATTCTTCAAGAGCATTAAGTGTGCCAATATGATAAAATCTTTCTTTTACTTCATAAGCAAGAAGCTCTTGAATTTTTATTAATTCATTAAAGAATTGTCCTGTAGAATAATATAAGTTTTTTGGTATCAAATCTAAAGATTTTTTTCTTAATATTGATGCTCCATAATCAATATATTTCATTTCTTCTGCTTTATTATATTCATTATAACCGGTAACCAAATTATTTTTTACAATTAAATTACTCTTATCGTATTTATCATAGTTTTTATAAACAACCATAAGTCCGAGTTTGTTTTCTTTTAGAAAATGCAAATAGACTTTTTGAAAATCAAAAGATAAATAGGAATCTCCATACATTATAAAAAAAACATCTTCAAGAAACAATTGAGCATTTTTTAATGCACCAATTGGTCCAAGAAGTTTTTTACCATCATTACTATATCTAATATTGACACCAAACTTTTTTCCGTTCTCAAAATAATCTTTTATTTTTTCTGATAAATGACCAACACATAAAACTATATCTTTAATTGAATTATTTTTTAAATTCTCGATTTGGTATTCTAGAAATGGTTTACCTTCAATTTTTATCATTGATTTAGGTGTATCTTTCACAAGGTTACCAAGTCTTGTTGCAAGTCCTCCACATAATATTACCATTTGCATAGGGCAATTAAGCGTAAAATAATAATTTGTTAAAAGTTTTCCTATACTTTAAACTAGTTTATGAAAAATAAGCAATTAAAAAGCGTTATCATAGATTCTTTGTTCCACAATTTTGGCTAAATTAAAAGTAAATGAATAATTATAGGAGCTCATAACAACAATAATATTTGATATTCTGAATGTAAGAAGATCTGTAAAACCCTCTTTTGATAAGTCTTTTGATTCATCCCCGATTCTATTTATTGATTCATTAATAATAGAATAATTTTGATCTGATAATAAAAAATCTATTGTTATTTTATATCTTTGATTTGCATCACTTGCCGTGTCAAATTTATTTAATTCACAAGTTACCAACTCAGAATCTTTTAAATTGGAAATATTACCTTTTGAAAACCATGTAACTATTGATTCACTTGATTGATTTGAAAATACACTTAAATATCTTTTTCCAGTATAGTATTGCATATAATCACTAGGAAGATCTCCAATTTTTAGGCCTAGGTCTTTTAAAGGAACTGTTTCAAATTTTTTATTTTGATTTGATTTATTTTCCTCAAAACATCCACTTAATCCAACTGCTATTATTACTAGAGATATTACAAATATTACTTTTTGTTTTTTCATTTTTTCCCTTAACAATTAATATTTTTATTGTAATAAAATATTTAAAATTATCTTTTGAAAATTTCACAATTGAGAAAATATCTTTAAAATAATCTTTTTTTCGATTCAATATTATTAATTCAACTATTGTACAAAATTTAAAAAAAGGTAAAAATTAATCAACACATTTTTTCTGCTTTTTTAAATTCTTCCCAAGCTCTGTCAAACTCTTCAAGAGTTGAAACAGTTCTTTCATGATACGGCATTTCTTTTAAAATTTTATAAGGTATTGTAATTATATGTGGATTTGCAGAAATAATATCAATAACATCAGATGGTTTTCTAATGCTTCCCACAATAAGCTTTGTTTTAAAACCGCCATTATCAATAATTGCTCTAGATTCTCTTACAACTTTTATGGGATCAGCACCTGAATCACGAATTCTATTGAAAAAAAGACTTGCATAAGAAGCACTAGCTACAATTGCTAAAAATGCCTGATTTACACTCATCATCGCTGTAACATTACATTTAATTCCTTGACTTTCTAATATTTTAACAGCTTTTAGACCACTTCCATCAGCAAGCATTGGAACTTTAATTATTACATTTTTTCCCCAAGTGGCATATTCCTTTGCAGTCTGTATAAGTTCATCTAAATTGTTTGGCCCTTCAAGACTTACAGGATATGGTTCAACCATTTTTAATATCTTTTTTGATTGTTCTTTGAAATTACACCCTTTCTCTTTTAAAAAAATTTTTTGATTTGTAGTAACACCAGTAAATATTCCCCATTCAAGAATTTCAGCGATTTCATCTGTATTAGCAGTATCTAAAAATATCTCCATATTATACCCTTTCCTTTTCGGTAATCATAGAAGCCTTATTTAGATTTAATGCAATAAAATCAGGTTTAGCACCTTCATCGTCTAAAATTTTACAAAGATCGCATTTCATTCTTCCTATGAGAATTGTTTTACAGCCAGCAGCAATTCCAGCTTGCATATCATTAATACCATCGCCAATCATCCATGATTTAGTAAGATTAATTTCAAAATCCTTGGCGGCATGAATTATCATACCTGGGTTTGGTTTTCTGCAATCACAGATTTTTTTATATTTATCAATTTTTGCATCAGGATGGTGAAAACAATAATACTCGGCATCAATTTCAGCGTTAACCTCTGCCAATTTTGAATGCATCTTTTTCCTTATTTTTTCAAATGTATCCATATCATAATTATTTTTTGCTATTCCTGGTTGATTGGATATAATTATTACTAAAAAACCCTGATTGTGAAAATTATTAATTGCTTTTCCAACATCAGGTTTAAGACAAAATTGATCTAAAGTAAAAGGGGAATTAACAATTCCCATTTCTTTATGATAAACAACTTCATTAATAACGCCGTCTCTATCTAAAAAAATTGCTCTATTTTTCATTTTAATCTTTGTATTCCATGATCTTTTCTTTAAGCCTAAAAGCAATTAAATGTTCAATAACGAGGTGAAATGCTTCCACATGTGGTGTTGCTGAATAAGGAACAATGACACATACATCTGCAATATCTTTCATAGCGCCACCATCGAAACCTGCAAAACCAATTGTTTTTCCTCCATTCTTTTTTACATAGTCCATTGCTTTTAATAAATTCTGTGACCATAAACCTGCTTTATCTTGACCTGTTCCTCCATGAACGCTAAAGCATACCAATATATCTCCTTTACGATAGAGATTTTTTAACTGCTCAATAAATAGATTGTCAAAGCCAACATCATTAATTAGTGCAGTCATTAGAGGAATATTATCATTCAAACAATGAGCTCTAAATCGTTTTTTCCCTTCCACAATTGTTACCTTAAAAAGATCACACATAAAATGAGTTGCAGTTCCCGCGCTACCACCATTTCCACAGAAAAAAACTTGATTACCATCTTTCCAAGCATTAAATAAAAGTTCTATTACCCTATCAATATCTTTCCTTGAAATGTTATCACAGATTTCCTTTATTTCTTTAAAATATTGTTCGATTTGCTGTTCATTTTCCATAAATATCCTCTTCAAATATTTTTCATATTTAGAATTATTTTTGATCCTTCAAAATCAAAATTATACCTTACTCTAATTAGACCTTTTTTTTCCATTTCTTTAATAAATGCTGTTTTTTGTGTATTATTTCCATTATGATAAAACATAAAAAATCCACCGCCACCAGCACCCATTATTTTTCCACCTAAAGCACCATTTTTCTTTGCATGCATGTAGCATTCATCAATAAAAGAATTTGAAATATCTTTGGAAAGATTCTTTTTAATTTTCCAATGTTCATCTAAAAATTCCCCAAGTTTATCAATATCTCCACTTTCAAATGCTTTTTTTGTTTTAAGTCCGATTTTTTTTATTTCATGTAAAGTTTCAATAGTGTTTCCCTCGTCTTTTTTGCTTTTTTCATTTTGTTCTTTTAGAATCTTAGATGCTGATCTAGAAATCCCAGTGTACAGCAGTATTATATTATTATGTAGTTCATCCCGAGCTTCATCAGTCATTTTTACAGGTTCAATGGTAACAGATCCATCTTTTGCAAATTTAAAAGAAGTAATACCGCCAAAAGCAGCAATATACTGATCCTGTTTACCAATAGGCTCTTTTAGTATGTCTATTTCTATTTTACATGCTTCTTCTGCAAGACGCTTTTGAGAGATAAAATCTTTTTTATATGTATGAATTACATTTAAAAGAGCAATTGTAAAACTCCCGGACGTTCCAAGACCTGAAGAACTAGGTATATCCGAAAGAGATGTAAGTTCAATTCCTTTTTTAATATCAAGAAGTTTTAAACCTTCTCGAAAAATATTGTGCTTTATTTCCTCAATACAATCTACAATTTCAGTTTTTGAGTAATTCAATTTTATTTTATCATCAAAACGGGTATGGGCAGTGACAAGAGTATATTTGTCAATTGCTGCAGCAATAAGTGCGCCTCCATATTTTGAATAATAAGAAGGAAGGTCTGTCCCTCCACCACCTAGTGAGATTCTAACAGGTGAACGTGATATAATCATATTTTTCCCTTCATAATTATTATTGATTATTTAGTAATTCTCTTATAGCTTTTCTTACAGCTTCATCAGATGTGTAATGTTCATTCCAACCAAGTTTATTTATTTTACTTGCATCAAGTTGAAAACGAGGAACATCGCCTGGCCAACCTCTAGGACCACCTGTATATTTAAATTCAACATCATCAAGTCCCATTTCATCAACAACCATCTCTGCAATTCTAGTAACAGTTGTGCTACTATCGCAACCGATATTAAAAAGATTAACTTGATCTTTAGAATGCTCAAACCCAAAAAGCATTGCATCAACAATATCTAAGACATGAAGATATGGTTTACATTGTTTACCATCTCCAAGGATTTCAAGTTGCTTTGGATTTTTCCTTAGTTTATTTATAAAATCAACTATTACACCATGAGTTCCTCGGCTTCCTATAACATTTGCAAATCTAAAAATCCAAGCTTGAAAATCAAATGTTCCACAAAAAGCACTAATTAAACCTTCTGCAGCAAGTTTACTTGCTCCATAGAGTGATATAGGTAATGTTGGACCATAGGTTTCAGGTATAAAAATATCTGGAGTTTCTGCATATACTACACTACTTGAAGAAAAAGCAATTTTTTTTATATTATTAAGCCTCATTGCCTCAAGTAAATTGTATGTCGCAATTGCACCTTGCTCTAAGTCAAGTTTTGTTTGTTTTTCACCAAGTCTAACAAAAGGATTTGCTGCAATATGGAAGATCACATCGTGATTTTTAATTTCTTTTTTTAAACGTGTTAAATCTAATAAATCTGATTCAACAAACCTAAAATGGTCATTTTTTAAATGTTTAGTAGAAAATTCTTTTTTCCCAGAAGAAAGATTATCAAAAGATGTAACATAGTTACCTCTACTAAGAAGCTTATCTACTAAATGGCTGCCAATAAATCCAGCACCACCAGTTACAAATGTTTTCATTAACCTTTCACAATCCGAGTCGGCTTATACTAGTTTTGTTTAAGTATTTTTTCATTGACTTTATCCTTATAATTTTCTAAAAAGTATACTTTTAATTTTTTTAAAAATAAGAAAAATATATGAATTTTATAGAGAATGATTTTATGTTAATATGAATTAGTATATCTGGTTAATAAATTATTAAATATAAAAATTAAGTAAAAAATTGAATTTTTAAAAATTCTTTTTTACTTTCAAATTTATATTTTTTTAATATTTATTGCCTTTGGGCCTCTTTCTGTGTCTTCCAATTCATATTCAATACTGTCCCCTTCTTTTAAGAAGACACCTTGTGGTATGGAACTTCTATGAAGAAAAATATCTTTACCATCTTCACCTTCAATGAATCCATAACCTTTTCTTGAATTATACCATTTTATTTTTCCGTTCATTTTTTCCTCCTAAGACTTTGGAGTCCTAAGCTTTTGTAGCAAAAAAATAAAACAAAATAGTTTCAAAACTTCTTTTTTTTATGAAATATTGAGACCTTTATTTTTATTTCTTTGCAAATTCGACAATAAACTAGATTTTAAATATATTTCTATCATGTTTAAATAAGATAAATAGATAATAGGGGCGATGCTAAATCAACAAGTTATAATTGAAACATTGTGGATGTTTGTTTTAGCAGCTTATGCTTTTTTAATTGTTTTTTTAACAAAGAAACTGTATTTTTACTTGCTTAAAAAAGGTTTTGCAAAAAGTGTTGTCATATATTATAATAGAAAATTTATTCATATTTTTGCTGGTGGTGTTGTTGTTTTAATTGTTCCTTTTGTATTTAACAGCCCTTGGTTTCCTTTAATTTCGGGGCTTATTATGGCAATAATTGTTTATATTGCCCATAAAACTGGGAATTCTTTTTACTGGTTTCAAACAGAAAAGAACCTTAATGATGTTAGCTTTTGTTTTATGTGGGGGATTGCTATTTTTATTTTATGGTTCATTCTAGGAAATCCTTGGATTGCGATTATCCCCCCAGCTTTTATTGCGTTTGGTGATGGTATAACAGGTATAGTAAGAAATCTTGCATTCAAAGAAAGAAAAAAGCATCCTATTGGAAATATCTACATGATGGGTGTGTGTATACCCATTGGTTATTATTTTGCATTTTCTGGAGTTCCTTCTATTCCTGTGTGGGGGGTTATTGCTGCTGTTATTGCATCACTTTTTGAAAGATATGAGTTTGGAATAATTGATGATAATATTTTAGTTGCTGGTAGCGCTACTATTGTTCTTTACCTAGGAGGAGTTTTAGGTCCAATTTAAAGAATTTTATATGTATTTATAAAAATTGTATTCCAATTAAAGAAAATTCTGCACCCCTAACATCTGATGCCTTGTTTCCAAAAGCAGAAGATGAAAAAAATCCATCTAATATTGGACGTTTTGGTGAAAGAGATGCATATGTTTTTAATTTTAGGTAAATAAGATATTCTTTCCCCTCTGATAGACTTACAATAAATCCTTTATTTAATGCAACATCAATAGTTTTTTTATTTGATGTAAAATTATAATAAAAGAGTTCGCAGCTTTCTCCTTCATTTTCCTCTGGAATGTAACTATCTTTTTCTACTACATGTAGGCTAGCCGTAACCCAGTTATCGACTTTTGATCCAGTTATTATATCTGTGGTAAATTTACCTTTCAATTTTCCTTTCAATGTAATTTGTGTATCTCCAGTATTTGAAGGAGTATATGTTATCCCTACACTTGCCCATGAAAGACCTTGTCTTCCAGCTTTATTAAGTTTTACATTCTCTTCAAATTTCAGGGTATGTACATTTTGATTACTCCTTTGAATTGGTTTTGATATTATTTTTAAAAAGAAATTTGTAAATTTTTGAATTATTGGTAGATTTATTGATCGTATTTTTGGAAAAGGATCTGTGTTATCCATTTTATTAAAAACATTTTTTCTAAATTTGGGAAACCAAACATTAAGATCAACTTGCGACCATGCCTTGTTATTTGAAGATTCATAGCCATGCCATTTTTGTAATTTATATGTCAAAAACGAACCTGCTGGATCACCAGAAAAATTACTATCTCCCCAGTTAGCTTCAGTTATTATCTCTCCAGATACCTTAACTGTTCTTGTAACTCTATCAATCTTTTCATTATTATCTGTAACTCTTAAGGTAATGTAATAACTTCCTTTCTCCTCCCAACTACGAGTTGCTACCGGAGTGGTAGAAGATTCATCAAATGTTCCATCATTATCCCAATCCCATTCATATAAGACAATAACACCATCAGGATCATAGCTACCTGATGCATCAAAAATTACGATCTCGCCTGGTAATGGGTATGCTGGTGTCCATTTAAAATCTCCAATTGGGGCTCGGTTTATTACATGAATAATGTTTGTTACTGTATCGTATGCATTACTATTATCCGTTACTTTTAATGTTACCGGATAGTTACCTGTTTCAAACCATGTATGTTGAGTTATATGAACAGTACTTGATTCATCGTATGTTCCGTCATTATCCCAGTCCCATTCATATAGTTCTATGAATCCATCTAGATCATAGCTACCTGAAGCATCAAAGGTTACTACCTTTCCAGATTGTGGAACCTGAGGCGACCATGAAAAATCAGCAATTGGAGGGATAACACCTATATGTATAACTTTTTTACATGTATCGGTTAAATCATCATCATCAGTAACTCTTAGTTTGACTGTATAGCTACCTTCCTCTGGCCATGAATGTTCTGCAGTAGGGATAATATATGATTCATCATAGGTTCCGTCATTATCCCAATCCCATTCATATAAAACAATTGTGCCATCTGCGTCATAACTGTCTGATGCATCAAAGGTTACTGTTTCATCAGGCTCAGGTATTTCAGGTGTCCATGTAAAATCTGCAACTGGAGGCATAATTCCAACAAAGACAATTTTTGTTTTTGTGTCAGTTGCACCATCATCATCTGTAACTCTTAAGGTAACTGGATATAAAGATACTTCATACCATACATGTGTTGCTGTGGAGGTTGTATGACTTTCATCATAGGCTCCATCGTTATCCCAATCCCATTCATATAAAACAATTGTGCCATCTGTGTCGAAGCTGTCTGATGCATCAAAGGTTACTATTTCGCCTGGTTCTGGGTATTCTGGTTCCCAATCAAAAAGAGGAACGGGAGGTTGGTTTTCACTAGTAAAACAATATATCTTTCCATTATTTGAACTAATGTAAAGTTTTTCATCAGCAATTGCAGGAGAAGTAATGACATTTCCCCCTGTCTGATAGTTCCATATCTCAATACCAGTTTCTGCAAATAAACAATATATTTTAGAATCTAATGAACCTACATACACCTTACCATCAGCAACCGCAGGTGCAGACCATACATGACCACCTGTTTGAAAACGCCATAATTTCTCACCTGTCTCTGCGTTTAAACAATACACAGAAGCCTCACAGGTAGTTCCAGCATAGACCTTTCCATAGGCAATTGCAGGAGATGAGATCTTTACACAACACGGAGCATAGCTCCATATTTCATCACCAGTTTCAGCATCTATACAATACATATATGCATCAGCTGAACCAATGTAGACTTTTCCATTGACAACAGCAGGTGAGGATTCAACTAAATTTCCTGTTAGAAAACTCCATATTTTGCTACCGGAATTTGCATTTAAACAATAGACATAATTATCATCTGAGCCGATGAATACTTTTCCATTTACAACTGCTGGAGAGGATTTTACTTTACCGCCTGTTTGATAATTCCATATTTTATCACCGGTGTATGCATTTAAACAATATACATTATTATTATCAGATCCAAAATAGACCTTTCCTTCAATAACAGCAGGAGAAGACCATCCCCCACATGGTGAATAACTCCAAATAAAATCACCAGTGTTGGCATCTAAGCATATAAACTCGTCAGCTGTTTGGATGTAAACCTTCCCGTCATAAATTGCTGGTGCAGAAAAATATATACCACTATCTGATATATAACTCCAAATTTCATTACCAGATTCTGCATCTAAACAATACATCTTTCCCATTGATTCCCCAACATAAACCTTGTCATTTGTAACAACAGGAGAAGATACGCTATTTCCTAAACTAAAACTCCATTTAAGAACATCAGCATCAGGTGCAATAGAGTTCGAATATCCAGTATTTTCAAGGTCATGATGAAACATTGGCCATGAATTGATATCTCCAATGTTATTTGGAATCTGGTTTATCTTTATACCAAGATTATTAATGATTTCAAGTTTACTTTCTTGAATATAATTTATATTAATATTGCTATTAATACCTGGAATGACACAAGCACTAAATAGCAATAAAGATATTGTAAAAATAGAGCATTTAATAAACGTAATTTTTCTCGTTATTTTTAATCCCCCAAAAAAATATAACAGTTTTATAAATTTAATATTTTCTACTTATCTTAAATTATCCCATTTGGGAAAATATAATATTTAATAAATTTAGAAAATAATATTTATATACATACTAAACATTTATTTTAGTATCAGGAAGGTGTATAACATGAAAAATAATAATATAAAAAAATACATTATTATAATATTAACTATAATGTTTTTTCTCTCAACTTTATCTTTAAATGGTTTCAGTAGCGTTTCACAACAAAAAAATTTTGAGGTGAATAATTTTATTAAATCTATCAACCTTGTGACTTTAATACCTAAATCAACAGGACTTGATACACCTGAAAAAGAGGGAGGGGGTACTGAATTAGAACTTGCTGATATCAATAATGACGGACATTTAGATATTATATGTGTTGGTGATCATGGATCACCTTATGTTAATAGTGCTCAACATGGAATTATGGTATGGCTTGGTGATGGAGATAGCATTTGGTCTGTTATTCAAGTTGGTGATTTTGGTTATGGCGGTATTGAAGCCGGAGATCTTAACCTAGATGGCTATCTTGATGTAGTCTGGGGCATACATCATAATTGGGGAGAACCAGGCTTTGGTGACACATTAATAGGTGCGGCATTAGGAGATGGAACAACATCTAATTGGATTGGATGGGCTGAAGGACTTGGTACTGGTGGTGAAACCTGGGGCATGTTTTCAACTGATCTGGCTGATTTTGATTGTAATGGTCTTCTTGATATCATTTCTATGTCATTTGGTTGTTGCAATGGATATCATTGTTATGAAAATCATGGAGATGGCACATGGAGTCATAAATGGTCATTAACAGATGGAAATGTTTACAAAAACCTTGAGGTAGGTGATTTTAATTCCGATGGTTATCCCGATTTTGTTGGAACTCGTTGGGGAACTTATGTCTTTATTGGAGATGGCACTTTTGATTTTACAATGAATCAAGAAGGTCTTCCAGGTGGAAATTATAATGGGATTGATTGTGGAGACATGAATAATGATGGTTGTGATGATTTAGTTTTTGGTCCAGGATCCTCAGGAGTTAAATGTTATAAGTTTGATAAACAAACTGACAAATGGGTATCTGCATCAGATGGTTTACCTGATAGTGGTTCCTATTATCCACAATTTGGTGATATTGATGGAGACGGTTTTCTTGATATTATTGCATATAATGCGCCTATTGGTACCGTATATTTAGGTGATGGAAATGGTAATTGGGAATCAGATGCTACATTTACAATGTCCTCACCTGGTTATTATTCTGCATTTGTTGTTGATGGTGATTTTGATCATGATGGTCGCGAGGACATTGTTATACAAGGGGAGCAGGGTAGTTGGCCTTCGTATCAAAATGTGTTGAGGGCTTTTTCCCCATGGCTTGAACCAACTGAACTAACAGCTCTTATATCGAGTCCTCATGGAGGAGAAACATTTAGAAGTGGATCTATTCGTAATATTCGATGGTTATCTGCAATTCCGCCTTCACAAGATGACTCGGCAATAGAAATCCAAGTATCTACAAATGGTGAATCTGGTTCCTGGAGGACTATTGCTAATAATTTACCTAATAATGGCTGTTATCAATGGTTGGTTGATGCAGGAGGAACTGATAATTGTAGAATTAAAATTATTGCTACAACCTCATCTGAGAGTGCAATAGCAATTTCAGATTCGGATTTTACTATCATTGGTTATAATGTAGATGCAAATGGACCTTACCAAGGCTTTATTAGTAATCCTATACAATTCATAGGTTCGGCAGAAAATGGTGCTGAACCATATGATTTTCTTTGGGATTTTGGAGATGGTGAAACATCTAATGAACAAAATCCATTACATACTTATGATAACGAAGGTAACTTTACTGTTATTTTAACTGTTATAGATCAAGAGGAGATAATTATTCGTGATTCAACTTGGGCTCAGATTTTTGAAATAAACAATCCCCCAAGCACACCTGAAATTGATGGACCTGATAAGGGAAAACCAGGTATTAAGTATGAATATACATTTGTATCAAATGATATAGATAACGATTATCTATCATATAACATAGACTGGGGAGATGGAATTGAAGAGGCAATAGGGGTTTTTCCATCAGGATCAAAAGCTAATGCTTCGCACAACTGGACAAAAGAAGGATCTTTTACTATTAGAGCTCAAGCAGAGGATAGTCATGGAGAACAAAGTGATTGGGGAACATTAAAAGTAACTATTCCAAGAGTCAAGATCAGACATAATAAAGCAATCATTCAATTCCTATTAAAACAAATTCAAATATCTGAAATATTTAAAATAATATTTCACTTTCAATCATAAATTAACATATTCCTTTTTATTTAATTAAAATTTCAAATTAAGAAATAGCCTTTTTATATTATAAATATATTATATATTAAGTAAAATAGGGGAGTAATATGAAAAAATTAACTTCTGGAATTAACAATAAGTTTTTATTAATTATTTTGATAATTTTTTTGATAACGGCTTCTTTTGCAAGTGGTTTAGAAAATAATTTTAATAAAACTGATAATAAATCATTTATTTTCATAAATCCTGCTATTGTTAAAGTTGAATTGTCTGATTCTTTTGCTTTAGGAAAAATAATTAATCATGGTATTACAATAATAGATAGAGATGATAATTACGTCAAAATTTTTGCAACCAATGATGATATAATTTGGCTTGAGAAAGAAAATTTGAATCCGATAATTTTATTTAAAGATTATGCTGAAATGATGGATTGGAAAGAAAATCCTTTATTACTAGAAGAATTTCATAAATATTCTGAATTGACTATTGAATTACAAGATATCGCTAATACCTATCCAGATATTGCGGTTCTTTATGATTTAGGTAGTAGTGTTCAAGATAGAACAATTTGGGGTCTTAAAATCACTGATAATCCAGAAATAGAAGAAAATGAACCAGAGGTAAGAATTTGTGGATGCCATCATGGAAATGAAATAATGTCTGTTGAATTGCCATTACTTCTTGCATGGCACATGGTGGAAAACTATGATAGCAATTCAAGAATAAAAAATCTTGTTGATAACCGTGAAACTTGGATTATTCCCATGGTCAATCCTGATGGTAGAGAGGTTTTAAGAAGGAGTAATGCAAATTATGTTGATCTAAACAGAGACTATGGATATTTATGGGGTGGAGCTGGCGGTAGTCCTAGCCCTTTCTCTCAACCTGAAACTCAGGCAATTAGAGAACATGCACTTGATAATAATTTTGTGTTTTCTTTATCTTATCATACTACGGCTAAATACATTAACTATATTTGGAATTATAAAGGAGAACCTGTTGCAGACAATGATGTTGTTGTTCATCTTTCTAACCAATACGGAACCTATAATGATTATGTGGTAATTGAAGGATATGATTGGTATCAAACTCGAGGCGACACCAACGATTTCAGCTATGGGTGCAGAGGCGATATTGACTGGACCATTGAAACTGAAAATTCAAATATTCCTTATGTTTGGAATAAAAATAGAGATGGTATGTTAGATATTATTGAAGCAGCAGATATGGGTCTTACTGGAATTATCACTGACTCTGAAACAGGCCTACCTATTGCAGCAACTATTTGGGTTGAGGAAGCATATTGGCCTTGTTTTACCGATCCAAAAATAGGTGATTATCATAAACCTCTTTTACCTGGAACATACAATGTTATAATTAGAGCAAACGGTTATGAAGAGCAAGAGCATCAAGTAACTATTTCTGGATCAGGGCCATCAGTCCTTAATATTGAAATGACACGTGGAGGAAGTCGTTATGCAGAACAGGTTACTTGGGTAAATTTTTATGATCCTTATAATTATCCAAATAATTTTCAGAATAATCCTACAGAAGCAATATCTGCTCTTGGTCCTCCAGATAATGAGTTTGCATCTTTAGGTGTTGGAGGAACAATTGTCTTAGATATGGGTGAAGTTGGTAGGATTTTTAATTGTAAAGGGGATGATTTTACTGTTTATGAGGGAGATGCAACTTCAGATGGTTATATTGTATATGTATCAAATAATTGGGATGGATCATGGACAGAACTTGGAACTGGGTCTGGAACTACAAATTTTGATCTTGAAGATATAAGAGTTGATAGTGCTCGTTTTATAAAAATAAAAGATGATGGTAGTGGTAGTGCTACTGAACCAAATCCTGGATTTGACTTGGATGCTATTGAAAATTTGAATCCAACTGATGTTTTTGTTGATGACGATTTTAACTCTTCTACTCCTGGTTGGAAATTTGATCATTTTGACAGTATTCAAGATGCAATAGATGTAGTTGGGAGTCCTGGAAATGTTATTGTTTATGAAGGAGAATATTCTGCTGACACTCCTGATATAGATATAATAATCGATAAATCCATAGTTCTTATTGGAGAAAGTGAAAAAAAACCTGTAATAGATGGCTTGGGAAATGGTAATGTATTAACTGTTTTATCTGAAGGTGTAAGAGTTAGTAATTTTATTATTCGAAATAGCGGAGATGACGAGTTTGGTTCAGGGATAGAGATTAATTCAGATTTTAATATTATTAGTGATATTGATATAACTGATAATAATATAGGTTTAAAAATAAGTGGTTCTTCAAATAACAATTTAATTTATCATAATAATTTCATGCGTAACAATCAGAATGCATATGATACAGGTAATCCTAATCAATGGGATAATGATTATTCATCTGGTGGTAATTATTGGGATGATTACATAGGAACAGATTCTAATGAAGATGGGATAGGTGATACTCCGTACTATGTCCCTGGAGGCTCAAGTGAAGATAAATATCCATTTATGAAACCCTATGGTTACCCAAGTAATCCTCCAAGTACACCTGTAATAAAAGGTTCTAGTGAGGGTAAACCTGGTATTATGTATAAATATACATTTGTTTCAACAGATGAGGACAACCATGATTTATTTTATACCATTGATTGGGGAGATGGAACAATTGATAAAACTGACGTTTTTCCATCTGGAACAGAGGTTATAGCATATCATATATGGGAGGAAAAAGATAAATATATAATTAAAGCCAAAGCCCATGATCCTTATACATATGAAAGTGATTGGGGAACTCTGGAAGTAACTATTCCTAGAACTAAATATTTATATAATTCTTTATTAACATCGTTATTTCAATCATATCATAGGATTAATTTAATTCTTAAAATCATACTAAATTTCCGGATTTAAAAAATTTGTAAATAATCAAATCCAAAGACTAAATAAAAATTTTTTAAAAATCTATTTTGTCTCTATATCCAAATCTCTTAGTATAATCGCTAAAATAGCAGGTTTTTGGAGTTATTTTTACAATTATATTATCTGAATCTATTTGAAAATTTGCCATGGAAGGAAATTTTTGTTTTAACATTTTCAAAGCTTTTTCTGACTCGTTTTTATTTGAAACAAATGTTGCAATGCCTTCCATCTGAAGTGACCTTATTTCATCGAGATGTTCTACTGCGTCATATACTGAGTAGGCAACATTTGAATTTTTGGTAATGTTTTTTGCTTTTCGTGTTTGTTTGCTAGTAGAAAAATAAACAGTAGGTCCTTTGTTTACATATGCCACTGTATGAGTTAATGGTTCACCTTTTTTTGTTGTTGTTGCAATTGTTATAAACTTTCTCTTTGATAGATAATAAATAATTTCTTCCTTAATATTTTCCATTCAATATTTCCCCCAGATATTTTGAGCTTGTAGTTTAAATATCTATATAAGCATTTTGGGGGGAATAACAATAGGTTTTTTTCAAATAAGAAATGATAAACTATATTTCAATTATTAACAGATAGATCATTTTTTAAAAAAACTATATGGTCTTTAATAATTTTACAAAATATTCTTAACAAAATAAACTAAAAGTTAATTTATTATATTTGGATATCTATAAGAATCTTGATGGGATTATCAATTATTTCAAAAAAAATCTTTTTCTTATATTCGTTATTAATTTTATCGACAATAATTTGTATACCTTCAATATCAGCAGAAAAATATTATGCAGATATAAAAATAGATGTAGACTCTTCTGGTTTTATAACAATTGACGGTATTACTAATCATCTAGATTTATTAATAAAAGATACAGAAATTTATACATCAAAAAAACAAAGCTATTGGCTATTAAATATAACAAAAGAAGGAGTTTTTTCTGAATTTATTTATGAATTAACTTTACCAAAAGAATCATCAATAAATTACATAAAATCTTCAGGTTTTATTAGCATTGAAGAAGAAAAAGGTAGTTTAATGGTTAAGGGATTTGGTGAAAATGAATCTTTTTCTATAATAGTTCAATATCAAACAGAAAAATTAACAGATAATCAATTAATGGAGTTTGATTTAGTATTTATTATTTTATTAATATCTATAATAGTTTTAATCATTATTTTGGTTTGGCTCATTATTAAAGAAAAAATAAAAGATAGGATACCAAAAGCAAATATTAACAGTTTTAAGGGTCTAAACAATCGACAAAAAGAAATTATGAATTTGTTAATTGATAAAAATATCCCTTTAACACAGACTGAAATCCAAAAGGAATTAAATATTCCAAAAGCTGCTGTGTCCAGAAATATTCGAGGTTTAGAGCTCAGAGGATTAATTGAAAAAGAACAAATTGGTATGTCCAATTTAATAAGAATTAAAAAACTATAATTTTTAGTATTTGTTCCGGTTTGTTCCGCCTTTTCCGGTGAAAATTAATAAGTTGTTTCACTGAATAGATTACTAAGGTCAAAAAATTGAAAAGGTGTTGATAATATGAAAAAAATATCAAATCTAATAATTATGCTGGTGATAATTATTTCAATTTCATCATTAGCATATGCAGATGAAGCTGGTGAAAATGAAAATCCAGATATAGATAATGAAACAGAACAAGAAATAGAAATAATGAATAATTCATTAGGAGCTGAAATAAGATTATTGCAACTTCAAAAAGCAATAATTAAAAACATATTAAAAGGAGAAATGGCTGTTGAAGTATTAAAGGGTCTTGAATATAACATAAGCACTTTAGAATCGATACTTTTTGAAATGAAAAATTTACTAGAAGATGTTAAAGAAGTAAATACAAGTTCTAATGAATCGGTTCAATTATTTGTTGAATTTAAGGGTGAAGCAAAAAATTTAACATCGCAATTTAGGGAATTAATTAAAGAAATATTAACCGGCGAAAAATTAAGAGAAATTAAAGAAAGAATCAGAGAAATGGTAAGTCAAGAGTTAATAAACTATAGTAAAATAATAAGAAACAAAATTAAACAATTCAACAGAAATCAGTTATATAAATTATATGGTATTATTGGAGAGGTAAACAACTCTTTTGTTAATGATTATTTAAATGGAAATGTTACACTTGCTGAGGTAAAAATTAGAATTAGTAAGACTATAAACCAGATGAATAAAGAAAGGAAATTTGAAATTTTTACTGAAATAAAAAAAGAAAATATTAAGAAAAAAATAAACGCTCATTTATCAGTTGATAATTTGAAAAACAAAGGCAAAGGACAAGGCAATGGAAAACCTAATTAATTTTGGAAATTGTGATTCATATGAATAAAAAAATTAGATCTGTATTATTTCTATTAATTATTCTTGCTATAATAACATTAGTTTACAGTTATTTCAATAAAGTTAGCACTGAGGAAAAACAATATGATTCGTCGATTCAAACAATTGATGAAAATAATATATCTGATGAAATCGAAAACTCATTTATTGAAGAAGATGATGAAATAGAAATTGGAGATATTGTTTAGATTCCTCCTCCCTTCTCTTTTTTTTTTTTATTTTTTTATTAATAATTTCTTATATGTATTTTATGAACCATTTTTAATCTGATAAACATCAAATAAAAATTTAATATTTATTTAAAAAATTCATAATAATAAGGAGTGATTTATATAGATAAAGTTTTAAAAGTTAATTTGAAAAATTATAAAGATATTACATAGTAATTGATATAGTGAAAAATAGAACCTTTACTTTTAGAAGAGCAAATACTAGAGACATTAATGTTATCCATGAAATTCTTTACAAATCCTTTGAACCATATCAACGTTTCTACACAGATGAAGCATTTGCCGCAACAGTAATTTCACCTAAAGAAATAAAAGAAAGAATTTTAAAAAAGGATTACGATATTTTTGTAGCAATTTTTAATAGTCAAATTGTTGGAACTGTTTCTTTGTCTATAAAAAATCAAAAATTTTTATATATCCGGAGTATGGCTGTTCATCCTGATTTTCAAAGAAAAGGAATTGGTTGTTTTATGTTAGATAATATTTATTACATAGCGGAAAAAAAGAAAATTAAGAAAATAGTTCTAGAGTCATCTGAACCTCTCTATAATGCACTTGATTTTTATGAAAAATATGGTTTTAAAAAGACAGGTTTTACTAGAGATTTCTATGGTGTTGAAATATTTGAAATGATAAAGAATTTGATAAGATTATAGGACACTTTCTAGTAAATAATCATTTAATTGTATAGTTAAAAAGCATAGATAATTTTTATATCAAGAATTCATGTTTGCATCCTAGTAATTAGAAAAACGAGTGTTTTGGATGACTGGAAAAAAATTCCCAAATTACAGTGTTTGCATCGATATCTTGGCAAGTTCTACCAATTATAATTTTGGGAAGATATTGATAACCACCTGGCCATGTATGGCCCCCTCTTACAATTTTATATAAAAAAACCTCTGTTTTGTTGTCACCATTTTTATAAATATCTCGATGAACCCGACAAAAATCTAAAATATTGTTATTTGGGAGCTTTATACTTACTGGTGTTTTATCACAATTGTTGCGGTTTACCCAAAACTTTACTGATTCTGGAACTGAAATTACTGTTCCACGAGGATTATTTTTGGTTCCCACCATACCACCCCCCCATGGAACAAGGGGATCATGGGTACCAGATATTACACATACTGATACTGGAAGTCCAGATATATTTTCTGGCAATATGTCTATAGGAATTGCACCAGCAACAGGTGCAATTGCTGCAATTTTTTCTGGAATATCAAATGCAAGACGATAGCACATCATTGCTCCATTTGAAATTCCTGTAAAAAATACACGTTGTGGATCTGAATTAAATTCTTCTATTAGATTGTCAATTATTGTTGAAATAAAACCAACATCATCAATATCTTGCTGATGCGCAGAATCATTAACATTTCGACCATCATTCCAATGGTGATCAATACCATCAGGGTATATTACAATAATTTTGTTTTCATCAGAAATCGTGTTAAATCCTCCTAATGTTAAACTACGTTCTGTGTTTTCACCTGTGCCACCACCTCCATGTAAAACAAAGAGAAGTGAAGGTGATGGATTTTCTGATAAGTCTGGAGGTATATGAATGCGATAGGTTCGTTCTAATCCATCAAAAATAAATTTTCGAACAAATGTATTTGGATCTTCTGGAATCTTTTTTATACAGCCTGAAAGTAATAAAAGTGAAATAAAAATAAAAGCGGTTATAAGAATGATAATAAATCTTTTTGTTTTCATATTCAATCACATCATAGATAGAAGTTTTAATAAAGATAACAGAAAGAAATTATCATTAAAAAAGCGCTGTATTATAATATCTTTATGCCTGTTTCTTGGAGTTGTAAGTGATGCATGAATTAAGCAATAATCTGAACTATTGTCAATATTTATCACTTTTATGAAACTAGCAAACTCTTTTTCTTTTTCTTCTGGGGCAATAACAGTTACATTAATATTAAATTCTCCATCTTCAGGTTTTAAATCTTCTCCTGATTCTGGTGAAAATGTCCATGATCCCCAAGTTGGATAAGAAACAATTTCTCAATCAATTGAGGATCCAGATTCTCCTATATTTTGAATGGAAAAAGAACCTGTTACTGTTGAACCTGCATTAATATTACTCCAACCTAAAACACCTTTTCCTTCAAGTTTCGATTCTGGATCATTTGGTATTATATCAACAACTATTCCTTCAATTACTGTTAATTCAAAGGGTAATTCTTCTGGTAAGTCATACCAGCCATCATAAGGACCACCCCAGCCAAAATTTATGTGATAGAAACCATCTTCATATCCATCTACTACCATGTTGTGACCAGCAGTCCATTCTTCATTAACTACTGCGATATGAACCGGATATCCATCTAAAATATTTTCTTGTAATCTATCATATAGATTAGGATCATCTTCGTTAAGCAACTCGACATCATTAAATGAAAACCGCAGATATGCATTATATGCTTGACCAACACCATAGGTTCCAGAAATAGATGAACTGTATACTTGTTTTGCAGCAACTCCACAGGCAAAATTAATAGCTGCTTTATCATCATCAGTCAGAGGTATTTCATTATTATAGTGATCTTCAAGTGTTTGAAGATAAGAGTTTAAATCGGGAAACGATGGAAAATCATAGGTTTCAAAGTCATCATCAATCCAAAATCTATTTCCTGCAAAGTTGTGATAGTAATCATCATTATCATCAAACTCTGTGTTTTGTGTAGTTCTATGATAATTAATAATTTGGGCCATTGCGACAGCTGGACATCCCGCAACACTTCTCTTTCCATTTGAAAGATCAATTGGGCAAAAATTATTATATGGAGCATTCTGACTCCATTGAGTATTAAGAAGTGGTCCGATATTTATCTTAGGGATAAATGTTAAATCTGTTTCTGATTCAGATAAATAATTTTGCCATGAATTATATCTATCATTGATGATATGTTGAGGGATTTTATTTACGTGATTTATACGGCTTGATATATCTGCTTTTAACATTTTGAGAAGTATATTATTTACAGTTATTTTTCCAAAATCATTTGTAAAAGAATATGCAATAACTGGAGGAAGACTTCTATCAGCCGTGACTACAATATAACCATGTGGATTTAAGATAAATAAATACATCAGAGGAAATTCATAATTATCTCGAATCTCAGTAAAATCAATTATTGAATAATCTTCTTTTTCAAACAAAGATATGTGCGTTCGTACAACTTTTAAGGCATTTAGTGATCCAATTTCGTAATTATTATTCTTTTTTTTATTTATATTACTTCCACTTATATTTGGAATTATTATTGAAGTAACGGTAATTAATATAACAACATAAACAAGCCAATTTCTATGTTTATTGTTCTTCATCTTTTTAATCTCCTTAATAAATAATTAAGTTATAATATAATCAATGCCCTCTTAATTCTTTCCATATAATTATAAAAGTTTTATTTCATATTTATATTGAAATTGTAAATGAAAAGTTTAAAAATTAACAATTGTTAATTATATTCATTTTGTATAAAAGGTTTCGCATAATTTGATTTAATCTAAAAATAAGAGGTCTGATTTATAAGATATCTTAATAATAATAGAGAAACTAGTTATGTTTTTATTTAACAAATTGAAAAACAATTCAATTAAACTTTTTATTTTTCTTTTTTATAACATATAATAATTTATAGTTTTTGGTGTGACGATGAAAAATAAAGATGTTTACCGTTCAATAATTAACAAGATTATTTCTGGAGATTATGCAAATGATACGGATTTAACAAAGGTTAAACTTTGGGCATGTCGTAAGTTTGGTTTAAATAAATTCCCGCGGAACTCAGAGATATTGTCTGTTGCAACAGATGATGAACGAAAAATAATCCTTCAGTCAGTTAGATTAAAACCTGTTCGATCAGTTTCTGGTGTATATATTATTACTGTTATGCCAAAACCATATCCCTGTCCAAAGGATAATCCATGTATTTACTGTCCGGGTGGTCCAGAGTTTGGCACACCACAGAGCTATACTGGAAATGAACCAGCTGGTAGAAGAGCAGTTGAACATGGATATAATCCTTATAATCAGGTTAAGAGTCGAATAGAACAGTTTCATATAATAGGGCACACAGTTGATAAGGTTGAGTTAATAATCTTTGGTGGTACGATAACATGTTATCCAAAGGATTATTTAAAATGGTTTGTGACACAATGCTTGAATGCAATATCAGGTGGAGATGCTAAGTCAATAGTTAAAGCACAGAAAATTGCTGAAAATGCATCTATTAAAAATAGTGATATTACTATTGAAACACGTCCTGATTATTGTAAAAAATCTCACATAGATCTAATGCTTCGTCTTGGAACAACTAGAGTTGAGTTAGGAGTACAAACAATTTGTGATAATATTTATAAAATTGTCAATCGTAACCATAAAGTTATAGATGTAATAAATGCTACGCGTTATGCAAAAGATTCTGGGTTTGCAGTGATTTATCATATGATGCTAGGATTACCTGGGTCAAACATCAAGAAGGATTTGAAAATATTTGAAACCATATTTGAAAATCAAGATTTCAAACCAGATGCAATTAAAATATATCCAACACTTGTCATGCCAGATACAAAGCTCTATAAAATGTGGAATAAGGGCGAATACAAACCATATGATTTTAATGACATTGTTAAACTCATTGTAGATATAAAAAAACAGGTACCAAGATGGATAAGAATTCAGCGTATACAGCGAGATATTCCATTAAACCTAGTAGCCGCAGGAATTAACCGTGGGGATTTACGTTTGATAGTACAAGAAGAATTAAAAAAGGAAAATATGAGCTGTAAGTGTATTCGTTGCCGTGAAGTTGGACATCTACAATACAAATCCAATTATAAGCCAAAGCTAGATGATATTAAATTAAAGGTTAAAAAATATCCTGCCTCAGGAGGAGAAGAACTCTTTATATCATATGAAGATTATAAAAAGGATGTGTTAATTGGACTACTCAGATTGAGATACCCTTCAGAAAAGGCTTTTAGATCTGAGCTAAAAAATACAAAATCGATGCTAGTTCGTGAATTTCATGTATTTGGACCTACAGTTCAAGTTGGGAAAAAAGCTAAAGAAGGTCAATGGCAACATAGAGGATGGGGCGAGCAATTAATACAAGAAGCAGAAAAGATTTGCATGGAAGATTATGATGCAAGACAAATTGTTGTACTTGCAGGAATTGGAACACGAAATTATTACAGACGTTTTGGTTATACGCTTAAAGGTCCATATATGGTTAAAAATATTTAATTTTTTAATATCAAAAACTTGTATCTAATAATCTATTAAAACTTAATTAAAATTTTTATTGGTATTTTTTTAGTTGAATATTAAGACCCTTACATATTCGGCTATAGTTTTAAATAACTCTTTTTGTTATATTAATGGAAAAATTTATCGGAGGAGTATAATGTTAAAAAAAATGTTGATAATTATTGTTTTAATATCATTTGTCTTATCGATCACAATTCAAATTCCAGGAATTGTAACCAAGAAAGATAAAATTGCAAATGTTTTAATTTATTCTGGTACAGGTGCTTGGGATGAAGGAGTAACTGCATTTGAAAATTTCCTTGATTTTAAGGGCTTGTCATGGTATGAATGTGATGATATTTATATTGAAGATAATAGTTTAATTGGAAAATTTGATGTCATTCATTTTCCAGGAGGAAATTCAGGATATTATACTGATAATATAAACATTATCGGTCTTCAAAATATTAGAGATTTTGTTAATTTTGGTGGAGGCTATATTGGTATATGTGCTGGGGGCTATTTTGCCTGTGACCGTATCGAATGGGAGGGCAATTCATATGATCAACCTCTTGACCTGTTTTATGGAGTTGGATATGGAGCAATTG
Source organism: uncultured Thermoplasmatales archaeon (assembly GCA_964346655.1). GTDB lineage: Archaea > Thermoplasmatota > E2 > DHVEG-1 > DHVEG-1 > CAYFVP01. The sequence continues at coordinate 40,224 of CAYFVP010000126.1, read as the reverse complement.
ACGAAATAGCAACATGGCCAAATTTCGCAATGACCACAGTGAATATTAATTTATTAAACCCAATAAATCAATTTGAACCTTCAACTGAATATACAATGTATTATGGCGGTGCAGCATTTTATCCTGAAGAAGGACAAGAAATGAATGTTATTGCAACATATGATTCATTTAATAACGATCCTGCAATGATTAATTTTAATTATGGTGAAGGTCGCGTTATTTTAATAGGACCACATCCAGAAATAGAAGAAGATAGTACTAGAGATGATGTTGGTTTTGCTGATAATTTAAATGATAATGGAACAGATTGGAATTTACTCTGGACCTCTATGGATTGGCTTATAGGATTGCCTATTTCTGAGCCACCCGCCAACTATCCGACAAATATTCCAAAGATATCTGGGAATAAAAGAGGAATTGTCGGAAAAGAATATAAATATATATTTAGTGCAATTGATCCTGAATTAGAAGAAATATACTTTTACATTGATTGGGGAGATGGTGAATTAGAAGAATGGATTGGTCCATATCAATCAAATGAAAATGTCAAATTATCTCATAAATGGATTGAAAAAAATAACTATACAATCAGGGTTAAGGCTAAAGACTGTAATGATGCTGAAAGCAATTGGGGAGAATTTGCTGTATCAGTTCCCAGATACAAGGAAAAAATAAATTCGATATGCTTTAAGTTACCATATATTTTAATATATGCTTTTTTTAGCCTAATTAGACTGTGTAGTTTTTAAGTTATTTAAATCAATACCTTAAAAGATATAATTTACTAGAAACTCAGGTTATATACCTGATAAATAATAATATCATTTATTAAGAATTTCGTTTATTGACGATGAAATAACATTAATATTAAATACTAGTTGGTTGTATATATAATATAAAGAGGTAATTTTGGGGGTAAAAAAATATGAAAAAAGTATTTATTGCTTGTTTTTTCACAATAATAATGTTATTGGTTCCAATTACTTCTGTTGCCAAGACATCTAACATTCCAAAGATTAAAAATTTATATAATGCTACCTTGAGTACACCAGAGATCTATTTAACCAAAAATCAACTTAGAGAAATAAATAAATTTATTAATTATAACTTCAAGGGAGAAGATAAGACTCAAGCTGAAAATATCAGGGATTATATAATAGATTCTAAATCTCTAAAAGTCGATATTGCTAAACTTGCAAATGCTTTGCTAGAGTATAGTTATCAACCGATTCCACAGGAGGAATTAGACCTTGTTAAAACCAAAGAACAATTAGAACAGCTAATTGAATTATTTTGGGTATTAGATCTTTTTGGGGCACTAGTATTTTTAATAACTAGTATGGTTGCAAATAGACTGGGATGGCTATATACTCTTATTAATGATGGCTATGATTTATTTTCTAAAGGTATACAACTTACGATAAGAATTATTGATGAATCCATTGACCTTGTTCTCGATTTTGTAGATGCTGTAAATTTGATTTTGACAATACCTCAAGTTTTCTCTGATATGATGGAAAAATTGTTTAATCAAAATTTTAATGAATTTTTAAATATTTTTGAAAATTTTATTAACAATTTTGTTACTGATTTTTCAAATTTAATCCTAAGTTTAATTGATGTGTTTTTATTTATTCCTGAAATTTGGAATTTTTTAAAATATCAACTTGCACCCTTTTTTGAATGGATTCTTGGGGCACATTGGAAAGATGATATTCATGTCTATGGAATTATATTGAAAAACTTAATGCCACTTAAAGAGGCTGATGTTAAATGTAGGGGAAAAACAGGTAAGACTAATCAATATGGAGTTTTTGACTTCGATATTGATGTAATTCCATCTGAGGATTCATTTCCACCAAATGAGTATTATGGTATGCATAACTGTAAAATAACAGTTGAAAAAGATGGCAAGATTTTATCAGAGACTTTAGATATTTTATCCTATGCTTTTTCAGGTGGAACCATAACATGGCCGATTTTTATAAGAACACCAAGGGCAAAGACCGTAGGTTTTGGGACACTATTTTTGGAAAGGTTCTATAACTTTCTGCAAAGATTCTATATTCTTATTCCTAATTTTCTCAAACAAAGCAATAGAATCGATATTTTACTAATTTAAGGTTATTTAGGTATTAATAGTAATATCTAATGCAATAATTTTGAACAAATTAAAATTTCAATTTACTTTTTAATTATTTTGTATAAATTATTAATGTTAAGTTTTAATTATTGATATCTTATATTATATTGTAATTAAAAAAAGCTGGAGGTAAAATAATGAAGAAGATTTTTACATTTGTAATAGTGTTACTTTTAGTAACAACCTACTTTGGAGCTACTGTTTCTTCACATAATAATTTAATAAAGGCTTTACAGATAGATGGTAATTTTGAATCCATAATTTATTCCGAATTTTTTCCAAGCAATGATGAATATCAAATAAAAAGTTGTGAAAATGGACAAAAAATAATAATGGATAATTACAATTATTTAATGGAACCTGGTAAGCCATTACTCCCTTGTAAAAATGTTTTGATTGCTTTACCTCCTGGAGCCAAAGTTCATTCTGTAGATATTAAGGGAATAAATGCAGAAGAATTACCAGATAGGTATTATATTATTCCAAATTCTAATATTGTTCCATTAGATGGTTCAAAGCAAAATAGCCTCAGCAAGTTTAAAGATGAGTGGCTGAATAATTATAATTTAGTATATTTATCTGATGAACCTTATCCTAGTAAGCCTGGAAAACTTCTTGGTTCAGGTTCTTTTAGAAAATACTTATATGTTTTAGTTTCAATTTATCCCTTTAAATATTATCCAAAATCAGGAAAACTTATTCGTTATGATTCCGCTCAGATTACTATCAATTATACTTTTTCATCACAAGATAATATTGAAGAGATCAAATGGGACAGTCTTGCTGATAAAAAAGCACAAGATCTTTTTGTAAATTATGATGAAATAAAAAAATTATATGAGCCTAAATATTTTATTTCTAATTCTAAAGACGATACATATAATTATGTAATCATTACATCAGGTAATCTTTATGATGCAATTACCTCAACTAACTTTATATCCTGGAAAAATACGATAGGATATAATATTAAAATTGTTAATGTTTCAGATTCTGAAATTACAAGTCAGTTTGGTAACGATCTTGCAGAAAAGGTCCGTAATTTTCTTAGAGAATATTATATTGATTGGAATATTGAGTATGTACTTATCGTGGGCGATTATGAGACTGTTCCAATGAGATATTGTTATCCTGATCCATATAATCATAAAAACACCGCTGGAACTCCTGGTGGAGATGGCGGAGAGGTTCCAACTGATTATTATTATGCAGATCTATCAAGTTCTGATTCAATTTCCTGGGATTTAGATGGTGATGGTTATTATGGAGAGTATGGTCATGATATGCCTGATTTCTTTCCAGAAATCTATGTTGGTCGTATTCCAATTAATAATCCATCACGAATAATTTATACTCTTGAAAAAACTGTTTCCTTTGAGCAGGATATCAGCGATTGGAAACAACATGCATTACACCCCGGTGCTTTTTTCTATTTTACTGATGAACTAGGGATTGGAGAACCTGCGATGGATGGTGCTACATGCTGTGCTTATATTGAAAATGATTTCATGGATGGATGGACTGTTAGTCATTATAGTGAACAAGTAGGCCTTGAAAAATCAATTTATCCATGGAATCCATTGAGTGAATCATCATTTTCTAATGATTGGCGAACTGGACAATACTCAATTGTCAACTGGGGAGCCCATGGCTTTTCTGATCGTATTGCTAGAAAGGTTTGGACTTGGGATGATGGAGATGATATTCCTGAGGCAAATGAAATATCATGGCCAAATCTTCTTTCCACCTCATCAAATTTAGATGACGACTATCCATCGGTTGTTACCTGTATTTCATGTTATGTTGGTTATCCTGAACCAAATAACTTTGGGAATATGGGAATTGATCTTTTAACAAAACCATCTTATGGTGCTTCTGTTGGTGTAATTTCATCAGCAAGAGCCCCATATGGAACATCAGATTGGCCAATGAATCCTGGCGCTTCATATTCAATTATTTATGAATTCAATAGATATTTAATCAGTCATTCCCAAAAAGTAGGGGAGGCACTATATAATTCGAAGCATTACTGTAACGTTAATTTTGATTGGTATGAATGGGTGGAATATAATGATCTTTATACATTCAATCTCTATGGTGATCCATCATTAACGCTTGAAGGAATTTTCATTGGAGTTAAACCTGATAAACCAAGTACACCAATAGGCCCTGATTCTGGAATAATTGGAGAGCAATATACATATTCTACTAGTACAAACGATCCAGATAATGACGAGATACAATATTTATTTGATTGGGGTGATGGTTCAGACTCAGGTTGGCTGGGTCCATATGAATCGGGAGAGATCTGCGAAGCAAGTCATATTTGGACAGAAAAAGCAAGTTATGAGATAAAAGCAAGAGCCAAAGATTCTAATGATTTAATAAGTGAATGGTCTGATCCTTTAAAAGTAAATATACCAAGAAATAAAGCTTTTAATGTTAATAAATTAATGAATTTAGTTAAACAGTTTATAAAAGTAACATTAAAACTAAGATTTATTCAAGGATTATTATAGGGCAAAACTCCTCTTATAATTCATCACATTTTTATCTTCACATTTTTATTCCAACGGTATTGAAAGTAGTTTGAGAGGATCTTCTTATTATATCGTTTTATATCGGATCCCTTATTTATTAGAGAAAATAGAAGTCCAGAGTTTGTCAGATCACCATAGAACTCAATACCCAAAATTCTATCATTTTGAATAAACACTTTTCGTGTAGAGTCTATACTTTTCGACATCAATTCTGAACAGTTTTTAGGCAAATTGGTTACATTGCCCATGCTTAAGAATGGTACATCATCGATATGGATGACATTGTATGACTGAAAACCAAGATATTTACACCTTTTCCCAGCAATATTCAGTCCTGCCACATATCCTTGTTCTACAGCATTTGACCACGTTGCTTTTAAACCAGGTTCTCCAAAAATACAATCAAAGGATTCAGCGACATCGCCAGCAGCAAAGATATCTTTAACGTTTGATTCCATGAATTCATTTACAATTATACCCTGGTTAAATCTAATTGTTGTATCTTTAACAATATCTATATTTGGTCTAACACCAACAGTCAAGAGTACCATATTACAATCTATTGTTCCATTTGTAAGTTCAAGGCCCTTAACTACGTTATTCCCAATTATTCCCCTGACCTGATTTCCCAGAATAAAATTAATACCTAGCCTCTCTAGCATCTCTTGGGCGACAGTTGATATCTCCTTATCAAATATATTTGCAAGAATACGATCAAGACTTTCGATAACAAAGACTTCCTTTTTCCTTTGTTTCAGAGCCTGAGCACATTCAATACCTATGAATCCACCACCAATAACTGCAATTTTTGTAGCTTTTTTTAATCCTTTTATAATACTTTTACAGCTTTCCAAATTCGAAACAATGTATACTTGTTTTTTATTTAATCCGAAAATAGAGGGAACAATTGGTTTTGAACCAACAGCAATCAAGAGTTTGTCGAATTCAAGCATCTCATTTTCTTCGTTTGTAAAATTACTCTTAAAATGTACAATTTTCCTTGTAGTATCCACTTTTATAGCCTCTCTCCCAGATATTAAATTGATTTCATTATTAACTAAGAAATCAGCATCTAAACGGTTTAGAACTTTTATTGAGATTTTTCCAGATAAAAAATCGGGCAGTCCACAGAGTGAATATGGCATGCATTCTTCTTTTGATACCAAATTTATTTTTATCTTACTATTCACCTTTCTTATTGCTTGAACTGCACTTATCCCTGCTCCACCTGCACCTAGAACCAGAACATTCATATGATCTTTCTAATGCTATTATTCATATAAAAATAATTTGTATTTGTTAATATACAGATATGATTGGTCCTTTTATCTTGAAATTATGAAAATGACTCCTTTGAAGATTTATTGAGTCAAAAATTTCACATTGTAGTATTAATGCTGACAAAGTAATGGATTTACACAGACTAATTCTATCCATACGATATCATTAAATAACCCTTCCAGCATAAATGAGTTTTACAATATCTCATGGTTACCATGGGGCGGTTGAATTTAACAATGGGAAAACTTATTTTCAACTATGAGAATTGCACTGGTTGTAGAGCTTGTGAATTGGCTTGCAGCTTTCATAAGGAAGGTGTTTTTGCCCCATCGAAATCAAGGATCAAAATAGTTCGTATTGATGAAGAAGGACTTGATATCCCTATTGGGTGTGAACAATGTGAACATGCCCCTTGTATCACTGCATGTCCAACAAGAGCGTTAAGAAGGAACAGTGAAACTAACGCGATAATACTCAACCCAGATTTTTGTATCGGATGTAAACAATGTATGGTAATCTGTCCCTTTGGCGCCATCCATTATAATGAAAATCGTCAGATATTCTATAAATGCGATTTATGCGATGGAGCACCGGAATGTGTAAAATGGTGTGTAACTGGTGGAATTGAGTATCACCAAGAAATTGAAGATTTTTCAAGGCGTAAAAGTGCAAATAGAATCCAACACTTTTTATTGAACCTCCCTAAATCAACTCGTTCTATCGCCACTGTAGGAGGAAATAAAAAGTGACTTTCGACTATTGTGGTTATGCAGGTAAGACATTGAGGGTTGACTTAACAAGAGGTAAAATAATAAAAGAAACACAGTCTAAACAGCGGATCGAGAAATATTTAGGTGGACGAGGTGCTGATGCAAAGATTCTTTTTGATGAGGTTAAACCAAATATAAACCCTTTACATGGTGATAATGTTTTATGCATTTCCACTGGACCAATTACTGGCCTATTGGGTCCAACTACGGGTCGTGTAAATGTAGCGACAAAATCACCATTAACAGACATCTATGGAAACTCAAATGTTGGTTCAGACTGGGGTTCTGAACTCAAATATGCCGGTTATGATAATATTATTATCAAGGGCAGAGCCCCAAAACCAGTTTTTTTATGCATAGAGGATAAACATATTGAGCTTAAAGATGCAAATCATTTATGGGGAGAAGGAATTTTTGAAACAACCTTGGCCCTTCAGGAGGAACAAAGAGGATATGATACGAAAGTTGCTGCTATCGGACCTGCTGCAGAAAACGGTGTGCTTTTCTGTTCAATAATATTTAATTTGTGGGATGCTGCAGGTCGAACTGGAACAGGTACAGTAATGGCTTCAAAGAATCTAAAAGCTATTACAGTTAGTGGTTCAGGTGAACTTAAAGTTGCAGATCCTGAAAGATATTTAGAAATTGTGCAAGATGGGTGGTTAGGAATATTAAATGATCCTGGTTTTCTTGCTGGAGAGCATCAGGCACTTGGAACACCAATATGTGTTAATTGGGGTAATGCACAAGGATGGCTTCCGACTAGAAATTTTAGAGAGAGCACCTTTGAAGGAGCCGACTCAATATCAGGTGAAGAATTCCGAGACAAATACTCTACGCGTTCGAGTCCAATACCTGGAGGACGTGCCTGTATGTCATGCCCAAATAGGTGCAAAAGATTTGGACGAATCGAATCAGGAAAATATGCTGGAACAAGAGGAAACATAGAATATGAAGGTATTGCTGCTTTAGGTTCCAAATGCGGTATTTCAGATTTAGAAGCTGTTTTTCATGCCTATGCACTATCAAATGACTATGGTATGGACTGTATATCATGCGGAAACACAATAGCAACGTTTATGGAACTTATAGAGGAAGGGATAATAGAAGATGTTGATAAATTAGATTTAAGGTTTGGTAACGCTGATGCAATGGTGGAGATGGTACATAGGATTGCAAATAAACAGGATAAATTGGGTGCTCTTGGAGCTCTTGGATCCTATAAAGCTGCATTAAAGATAGGAAAAAATGCAGTTGATTACACAACATCAATTAAGGGTTTGGATACGATAGCCTGTGATCCAAGAGTTGCAAAAGGCTTTGGCTTCACTTATGCTATTTCTAGTCGTGGTTCAGATCATCTTAGAACGCATGTTGTTTTTGAGATGATTAAGATGCCTCCAGAAATCGGTAAAGAATTGTTTGGATCTGAAGGAGCATGTGATCTTATGAGTTATGACGGAAAGGTTAACATGGTTCTATGGCATGAAAATTTAGCTGCAATTACCGATTCAATAGGGAGTTGTAGATTTATGCATGCTTCATATTATGCTCAGTATCCTATTCCAGAGCTATTAGGAAAATTACATAAAAAAGAGGAGATAAATTCCATAAAATATCATGATTGGATTAGCGCAGCAACAGGTATGAAAATAGATTATAATAAATTATTACATATTGGACATAGAATCGTAAACATTGAAAGAGCTTTGAATACCAGGTTTGGTATACGGAGGAAGGACGATAGCCTTCCCAAAAAGTTTTCAGAACCCCTTCCAAAGGGTCCTGGAAAGGGTCAAATCTTTGCACAGAAACAATTGGAAAAGATGCTTGATGAATATTATAACAGCAGGGGATGGGATATAAAAACTGGCCTTATTAAAAGAAGTGAGCTTATTAAGTTGGATATGTTGGATGTATTAGATAATTTGAATAAAAAAGAACTAGTAAAATAAAATATAGGTATTTCCATGCCAAGATGCAGTTCATGCAAAAGAAGAATTGATTTGTCACATACAGGCGTAAGAGCTTATATCTGTAATAAATGTAAAAAACCAACATGCAGAGATCACTTTGATTTTAATAGAGGTATTTGTTATAAATGCGCGGGTTTGCAAATAAGCCGAGGTAAATGCTCTTTTTCTTTTGTTAGAAAAGCCATTTTGAAAACTCAAAATTCTGGCAGGCGAAAGAAATGACACATGTTACTGTTAAGTATCTTATGGTTTTTTCACAGATAACTCAGAAAAGAAAGGAAGTATTTCCCATAAACGAAGGTATGACTCTTCAAGATTTGATGGATATGCTTTATTTAAAATATGGTAGGAAATTTAAGAAAGCCGTCGGAGAAGATTTAGGTCATAGGAGTGCTTTAATCACAGTCAACTCCGAAGTAAAAGAAACATCATACATTCTAAATCCCGGTGATGAGATTCTGATTTCTCATATAGCTGGAGGTGGATGATGACATTAGATTCGAATAGTTTTTTAAAAGATGTAAGGGTATTAAGTGTTGAGCAGGCAGCAGCTTTACCTTATTGCACTTGGAGATTAGCAGTGGAAGGAGCAGATGTAATCAGAATAGAATCATTATGGGGTGATCCTAACCGCTTGGTTGGTAAAAAGGTAATAGACGAAGAAGGTATGAATGCATATTTTATGTCTGTAAATGCAGGTAAAAAAGGGATATCTTTAAATCTTGGTACCCCCAAAGGTCAAGAAATCCTTTGTGAGCTTATTGATAAATTAGATGTAGATATATTTGCATGCAGTCAAAAACCTGAAAACTACAAAAGATTAGGGATTGATTATGAAAAGATAAGCTCTATTAAAAGTGATATAATTTGGGTTGAAATTTCAGGTTTTGGACCTGAACGATCTGAACCTGCTTATGATCCTATGATTCAAGCCTATTCTGGGATTATGGACGTAAATGGAGAACCAAACACACCACCATTAAGGTTTGGTGTTTCTATTGTTGATATTGAGGCGGGTAACCAAGCTTATAGTGAGATTATGAAGGCTTTATATCTCCGAGAAAAGACCGGAAAGGGTAAAAGAATCGACATCTCAATGCTTGATTGTGCCATGTCTCTTTTAACTCTACAAATACCATTAGTTAGTCTAGGAATAAATATACCAAAAACCGGCAATTTCCACCCTAACTTTTCACCAGTTGGGGTGTATAAGACTATGGAAGGTTATATTTCAATTGCTGTTGGTAATGATGCTCAATGGAAAAGTATGATAGAATTCCCAGATTTTGAATTTTTAAATAAATCAGAATATTTTACAAACAATGATAGAATAGCTCATGGTGATCAATTGAATGATGATATAAATTCTGTAACGAGTAAAAAGCATAAATCAGAAATTCTTAAAATGTTTAAGAAAGCAAAAATACCTGTTTCTGAGGTCAATACGATTAAAGATGTGTTAGAGGATTCTTATCTTAGCTCAAAGTTGCTATACACTAAAGATCCTAAAACCAATCTGGAAGTGATTCTTGCTCCTCCACCAGTAAAGCCAATAGAAAGGCCAGATTTATGCTTTCCTCCAAGATTCGGTGAACATAATAAAGAGATTTACAGTATCCTTGGATATGATGAAGTCGACCTAAAAAAGAAAGGTATTATTTAGGTTTATAACTCAAAATGTTAACTATTATCCTATAACAGTTAAAAAGGTTTAAAAATGTCTAAATCCGTTTTAATAATTGGGGGAGGTATTGCCGGAATCGAAGCAGCGTTGAATTTAGCTGATTATGACTTTAGAGTATACTTGGTTGATAATTTCCCTACGATCGGTGGACTTATGGCTAGACTTGATAAAACATTTCCAACAAACGATTGTTCAATTTGTATAGAAGCTCCAAAAATGTATGATATTCAAAAAAATCCAAATATACATTTATTGACAAATTGCGAAATTCGAAGAGTAAATGATAATGCTGGTATTTTTAAGGTTAGAATAGTGAAAAAGCCTCGTTTTATTGACGAAGAGAAATGTAAAGGCTGTGGGAAATGTACCGAAGCATGTCCTGTCAGCGTTCCCGATGAGATCGATAATAAGATCGGTGGACTTAGAAAGTTAATCTATATTCCATTCCCTCAGGCTGTGCCAAATTATTATCTTATTCACCCTGACTGTCGTTATGGTAAAATGAAGGATGATGGTGCATGTGTGGGCGGATGTATTATTGACTGTATACAATGTCGTGAGTGCCCAATAGCTCTATGCGTCAAGGCATGTAAGGAGGAAGGTGGCGATGCTATAATGCTCTGGCAGAGGGAAGAGATGTATGATCTTGAAGTTAATAGCATAATTGTAGCTTCTGGTATTGAATCATTTGAGCCACCCCATGGTCTATATGGTTATGGCATCTATGATAATGTAATTACAAACCTTCAATTTGAAAGATTGATGAACGCAGGCGGACCAACACAAGGGGAAATAGTTAGACCATCAGATGGAGCTCATGCTAAAAGGATTGCATGGGTGCAGTGCGTTGGTCGTGAGAAAAGGGTAAGCACCCCTGGGCCTATACCTTACTGCTCAAAGGTTTGTTGCATGATTGCAACAAAGCAGACCATTGTAACTATGGAGCATGAATCCAATGTGAAAGCCTACGTTTTCCATAATCATTTACAGACCTATGGAAAGGGTTTTTACAAGTTTTATAGAAGAGCTAAGAGCCTAGGTGTTAGCTATATAAAGGGTAAGCCTTCCGATGTATTCGAGTCTCCTGAAACCAAGAATTTAACGATAAGGTTTGAAGATATAGACAAAGGTGAAGTTAAAGATTTAGAAATTGACCTCCTTGTTCTCTCTGCAGGCCTAATTCCTTGTAAATACAATAAAAGATTATCCAAGATATTAAATGTTGAGCTTGATGAGTATGGGTTTATTAAGGGGAAAGATCCAGTAAATGCACCATTTGAAACAAATGTAAGAAGGATATATGTTTGTGGAGGTGCAACAGGACCACTAGATATTTCTGAGTCTGTTAGTCAAGCAATTGGAGCAAGCATGAAAGCAGCATTGCAGAGGAGTTAAGATGAAGGTAAGAGTGGGTGTTTTTGTATGTCATTGTGGAACAAATATTGGAGGGGTGGTAAATGTCACCGATGTTGTAAAGTATGCTAGCCGCCTTGATGGCGTAGCTATTGCTGAAGAAGGGAAATGGATATGCTCAGTAGATTTCTTGTCAAAAATTAAAGAAATTATTGCAGAGCATAAACTCAATAGAATTGTTGTAGCTTGTTGTACACCCCGAACTCATGAACCAACCTTTAAATCAACACTTAAAGAAGCAGGTTTGAACCAGTATTTATTAGAATTTGTGAGTATCAGAGAACAAAGCTCCTGGGTGCATAAAAATAATCCTAAGCTTGCAACCGAGAAGGCAAAGAATCTTATAAAAATGGGTGTAGCAAAGGCTATTCTTCTTGAGCCTGCTGAAGATATTCGGATTTCAGTCGGAAAAAATTGTTTAATTATTGGTGGCGGTCTAGCAGGCATGACCGCTGCTATGGCAGTTGCAGATCAAGGATTTAAGGTAGAACTAATCGAAAAAACAGGCAAGCTTGGTGGAATTTTGAATAACTTAGATACCCTGGCCCCCTTTGATAAAGATGCCAAAGATATTGTTGATGCCCATATTAATAAAATAACTCAACATGACAATATTAAAGTGCATACTAATACAGAGCTTGATGATGTAGAAGGATATATTGGAAATTATAAGGTCAAATTGGTAAACAACGGAAAATCAAAAGATAATAAAACTTTAAAGGAGCTTGAAATTTCAACAATAATAGCTGCAACTGGGATGAATGAAATAGAACCTATTGGATTAATTGGGTATGGAAAATACCCTAATGTTATTACTCAATTACAACTTGAGGAAAAATTAAGGTCAAAAACTCTTGGTAAAGTCAAAAATGTAGCTATAATTAACTGTGTAAATTCTAGGAATGAGGAACGTGGATGTTGTAACATTGGATGTCTTGCAGCTATTAAAAACGCTGTGACAATAAAAGAGCTAAATAAGGATACAAAAGTGTATATTTTTTATAGAGATATAAATATTGGGGGAGAAAATGTTAACTATTTCAAAGAGGCGATCAGGAAATACGATATCAAACTTATTAGATACCCTGATGATAAACAAGTGGAAGTTATAGGAAATGAAAAAAATGAGAAACTTACATTAAAATCACATGATATTTTAATTGATAAAGAGTTTAAAATCAACCCAGATCTGATTGTGTTAACTACTGGTTTTCAAGGGGATTCAACTGTTGAGAAACTTAAAGGATTACTTAAGATCTCTGCAAGTCCTGATAGATTCTTCCAGGAGGCCCATATCAAGTTAAGGCCTCTTGACTTTGCTTCGGATGGGATATATCTGTGTGGCTGCGCCCGCAATCCCAAGAGTATAAAGGAAACCATCGAAGAATCTTTAGGAGCTGCAATGAGGGCAGGAATCCCGATGAAAAAAGGGTATGTTGAAGCCGAAGGAATAGTTGCAGATATCAATAAAAAATTATGCAATTCATGTGGTCTCTGTGTAAAAACTTGTGCATATGGGGCTATCGAGTTTGTCGATAAGAAACAGGCTCCAAATGTTATCAAAGCATTATGTAAAGGTTGTGGAACTTGTGCTGCAGAGTGTCCGAAAGATGCGATAAATATCATTCATTATACCGATGAACAAATACTTGCGCAAGTGGATGCAGCATTGGAGAGTTTACCTGATAAAAAAATCATAGCATTTTGTTGTCACTGGTGTGCACTTGGGGCAGTTGATATCGCTGGTGTGAGTAGATTTGAGTATCCCACAAATATACAGATAATTAGAGTAATGTGTGCTGGACGTGTAGATGCTGCATTTATTGAAAGAGCACTTAACCTTAATGTCGCGGGTGTGTTGGTAGCTGGCTGCGAATTTCCCACATGCCATTATATTACCGGAAACTACAGGTGTAGGGATAGACTTGAACGTTTGAAGAAGAATTTGAGCAAAAAAAATATAGATACAAGTAAAATTTGGGATGTGTGGCTTTCAGCAGCAGATGGTCCAAAATTTGTTACTACTGTAAAGAATATGGTTGAAGAGCTCAAAATAGGAAGATAAGAATGATTACTGAAGAGTTCAAGGATATCATTAGGGCATGTGAACAATGTGGCACTTGTACTGCATCCTGTCCAAGCATAGAAGCAAGTGATTTCAATATTCGAAAGGTAGTTAGACACCTCCAACTGGATTTATATGAAGATAAAGATTTCTTAAGCAAATATCCATGGTTGTGTACACAATGCTATCGGTGTAGAGAACTTTGTATTGAAGGGCTTGAGATTCCAAAATTGGTTATGGCTCTACGAACCTTAGCTCTAAAAAACGCAGCTGCACCAGAAAATGTTCATACTCTTAGCAAAGCTATTAAAAAATTTGGAAGCCCTTACCAATCACGGACAAGAACCAAAGAAACTTGGATCAATGAGAAATTGGGTGATAACCAACAATCTTCAGATGTTGATTTACTTTATTGGGTAGGATGTACTCCATCAATTATGGCACCTAATCTTGCAGATGCCGCTGGAGAGGTATTAAAAAAATTAGATTTGGATTACAAAATATTAAACAGCGAACCGTGTTGCGGTGAACCTTTGATCAGTTTGGGTTTATTTGATGAGGCAAGGGCTATTGCAGTTAAAGTACGTAATGTGTTGAATGAAGCAAACATTAAGAGATTAGTAACCTCATGCTCAGGTTGTTATAATGCCTTCACGAGGCTTTACCCAGATATACTAGATGTTAATTTTACCGATATTGAAATACTTCATATATCCCAGATATTAAGCAAAAAAATGAATAATGGATTTAAGCTTAAGAAATCAATTTCTCTTACATATCATGATCCATGTTCACTGGGTAGACACTCAAAGGTCTATGATGCTCCACGCAAGGTTCTCAAGTCTATTGAGGGCCTTAATTTTGCAGAAATGCAACATATAAGAGAGTTTTCTAGATGCTGTGGAGGTGGAGGAGGCATCTTATCATTAGATTATAAAATGGCTATGAATATTGCAAATACAATGCTTACAAGAGACATATTACCTCTCGGAGTCGAAGGCTTAGTAACATGTTGTCCCTCATGCTATCTAAATTTTAGGCGCACTGCCTTAAAAAATAAAATCCCTATAAAAATATATGATTTATCTGAAGTTGCTGCTTTATGTGAAGGGCCATAAATCTATCTATTAAGGAATATCAGAATGTCACTACCTTTATCTTTATTGCTTTATCAGGACATATGAAACCACATTCATTACAATCCTCGCAAAGAAATTCTGTTACCTCAATACGATTCCCACGTAAATTTATTGCAGAATCCGGGCATTTATCAACACATAATGGCTCGTTATATCCACCGCAAAGCTTACAGGCCTTTTCATCAATTTCTACTACCATTTTATACACTCCTATAAATCAATATCTCCTAATACCTGTTTTGCTCCCTTGTGTTTAATCATGCTATCGGTTGGTTCAATAGTTAACCGTCTGATACAACATCCATCGCCACGCGGGATCGCTTTTTGAGTTTCTAGCTTAACTTTAGTATTAAAGAGTTGGTTGATATCCTCAATCACTGTCTGGAACCATTTGTCACATCCCAATACATCCTCCTCCATGGGTGCATTGTACCTTCGAGCAAATTCAGGCCATGGACAACGATCCCATTGGACAAAAAACTCGTTTTCATTTTCACCCTTTATTACCTTTGCTGTTTCACCCATCATAGCAGAACTCATTACAATACATTTAGCAATATCTTCAAGAAATGTTGGTTTTGAAACATCAAGCATATGGAAATATGCCTTTGCAGTATCATGACCAACTATTTCCCATGCCTTAAGTACTAAATCTAATGGTTTGAACTTTGGTTGGGCGCATTCAATTGCGGCCTGGCGCCATTCATACCATGTAGCTCTGTTAATATTCTGTAAGGTTTCAAACTTTTTCATGAGTTTTCTAATTTCTTTTTCAGGGTCAACTTGCATAAATATAACCTCCTTTATAACCGTATTCCGGTACGATAGCCATCGTGTAGCGCGTTAGATAATGCACGTGGGACTAAAGCATCGCCAATTATATGAAGTTCGATATTAAGTTCTTTTACAACGTCTTTTAACTCTTGTCTGGGCTTACGCTCAGCATAAATAACAGTATCTGCTTGAACGGGGATCTTTGTACCATAGTGATTCTTTACAATAACTCCTGTATCAGTAATCTCATCAAGATCGCATTCTTTGTATGTTGTAACGCGTTTATCGTTTAATTTTTTAATGTATCTCCAGATATAAGATGGATTTACATCTTTTCCAACCTTGCGTTCCCTGCTGATTAAAGTTACCTTTTTACCACGTTCTGCAAGAAATAATGCTACACCTATACCTGGTTTTTTACCACCCCAAACAACGACCTTGTTACCAACTTTTGCTTTATCTTCCAAAACATCGGTTGCACATATTACATTAGGTCTATCAAAACCTGGGGCATCACCTTTAATAAACTCAGAACCTGCAGCTAAAACCACAACATCTGGAAATTCTTCATCTATCAATTCAGGTGTAACGATTGTTCCTAAATGAAAATTTACACCTGCTTTTTTACACATTGTCTTATGATAATCTATCATTCCATATAGCTCGTCATCACCATATGGTGCCTTTGACGCAGGTATTATCTGACCACCTAATGTTTTAGTAGAATCGTAAACATGTACCTCATGGCCACGCTGGGCTGCAATATAGGCACATTCAAGCCCTGCTGGACCGCTACCCACAATCATCACATTTTTTTGCATTGTTGTAGGAGTAACTTGCCAATCTGGATCAGCTTCGTGTGCACATACTGGGTTAACATAGCAAGTCATGGGTGCATCCCGAAACAAACGGGCCAAACACATGTTGCATGCTACACATGGTCGTATCTCCTGTTCACGGCCCTCTAATACCTTCTTTGGCATTAATGGATCAGCAATCATTGGTCGGCACATCTCCCAAATATCTAAAATTCCATCAGCAATTGCCTTATCAGGTATATCAGGAGTAAATAACCTGTAAGCCATAGATATGGGTATTTTGACTGTTTCTTTTGCACGTTTTGCATTATATAGCCATGAGCCCTGAGGAATATCACGTGAAATTACTGGTATAATAGATTCCTGCCAGCCTTGTGTGACACTTAAACAATCGATACCTGCTTCCTCAGCTTTTTTGTATGTAACCATACTCTCTTCTGGAGTATTTCCACCAACATCATTTAATAATTCTTCAGCACAGAGTCTAATAATAAGTGGGATATCAGGTCCAATAGCCTCTCGCACCGCATGAATAGTTTCTACCATAAACGTGCATCTTCCCTCTATATCACCACCATAATCATCGGTTCTACGATTTGTATAGGAAGAGAGAAAATTAGATATTAAATAACCCACAATTCCAGAGATTTCCATCATCTGAAAACCTGCTTCTATACCGCGCCGTGCAGCATCAGTATGCTCTTGGATACACTTCTTTATGTCGTTCTTTGTCATTTCTTTAACAGGTCGAAACACTCGAAGTCGCTGTGGGATTTTTGATGGGCCTACGCATACTGGTGTTTCTACACCGCCGACCCGACCACAATGCATTAATTGATAATTAGATACAGCCCCCTCATCGTGTATAACATCAGCAAGACGTTTTAGACCAGGTATAAACTTATCATCCCAGGCTGCTGCTTGACCAACATAACCTTGGCCAAATCTTCCGGGGTCCATGTAGACACCCTGCATTGTACAAATCCCACCTACTACACCACGTGCACGCAGTCGCAGGTACTCCACACCGGCATCGGTAACAAAACCATCACGAGCGTTTAGATTATCTTCAGTTGCCGCATATTTTATACGATTTGGTACAGTGAATTTGCCGATTTTAATGGGTTTGAATAAATTCGAATACTTTTTTCCACCTGGAAGTTTGCTATAATCCCACTTAGAGTTACGACTCATCAAGTTTTCCCCCTTAAGCTATTTGTTTTATTATAATCAATTTTATATGTATCTGGGTCGATGGCAATACCATAATCACTTTTAGATTTTTCTACTGAGACTATTCCGTTTCTTACTTCTTCTTGAACTTTTTCTATGGGTCGGAGGTATGGATCTCCATATCCTCCCCCACCCCCAGCTTGTTGAAATAAAATGGTACCTGCAGGTACATCTTCAATGAGATCTTTGCTTGAAGTTTTATAGAATCTACCATCTGGAAACGTAAGAACAATTTTGTTTAAAGTCCCATTTTTACCTTTGAAAAGACCGAAACTGGGTTCTATGTCCCCATCTCCGAAGACTACAATCTTTGTATTTTCTCCACCAATCTTAAACTTGGTTTCAATTCCAAGACCTCCTCTCCATTGCCCGGCGCCTGCAGAATCAGTCCAATATTCGTGTTTTAACAGTAAATGAGGTGTTTGTTGTTCGAACATCTCATAATCCTGGTCAAGTACTCCTCCAGAGGCATCGATCATACCTATATGGTCATAACCATCTACACCGTGTGTACCACCAGAACCACCTTTAAGACCTAAGAAACCAATGTCAACGTACTTATCCTTTTTCCTTGTATCATATCCTGTTGTGAGATAGCACAGTAGTTGATTCCAACCTGCTGTAACTCTCTCAGGTATAGCCTTAGATAGAGCCCTTATTATTGCATCAGCATTTGGTGGACAAAGATGGTTTCCAAATGTGGTTGCTGCAGGATATTTTGCGTTGAGGATTGTACCCTCTGGTATGATGATTTTTATAGGCCTTATCATACCATCGTTGTGAGGTATATCAGGGTTGACCATCTGCAGAAAGGTTAATATTGTGGCTGATGCACTAGATGTATACGTGCCATTTACAAAGCCAGTTGTTTGAGAATCTGTTTCAGAATAATCGAATGTGATATCTTCATCTTTTACAATAATTTTTACCCTAATCTTATACTTTGAACCAGGTGTTTTTCCGTCATAATAGACGGTAGCTTCACCTTTATATGTACCGTTTGGGATTGTTCTTATCTCTGCCTTCATCATCTTATTTGTAGAGTCGAAGAGATAATTTTTATGCATTTCAAAATTTTTTCTACCGTATTTTTCAACTAGTTTTAAAATCCCTCTTTCACCTACTACACAACTTCCAATCTCTGCC
Source organism: uncultured Thermoplasmatales archaeon (assembly GCA_964346655.1). GTDB lineage: Archaea > Thermoplasmatota > E2 > DHVEG-1 > DHVEG-1 > CAYFVP01. The sequence goes on along the minus strand of CAYFVP010000126.1, from coordinate 21,242 downwards.
CGCATATCCTCTGCTACAATATCAAACCTGATGTTTGCAAATATTAGATCCCACACGTCCTTTCTCAATTTGCCTTTCTCGTAAACCTTTATAGGTGGTATTCTTAATGCTTCCTGCCACACTTCTGTAGCATTAGGATTGTATCCTCCAGCAACTGCTCCACCAATATCGGCTTGATGACCCTTACAAGCAGACCATGCAATCAATTTATTATTGTAAAATATGGGTTTGTACACAGCGACATCATTGTTTTGATTGCCCATAGAAAATACATCGTTGTGGAATATGATGTCTCCGGGATAGATTTCTTTGCCAAAGTATTTGACAATGTATTCACATACTGGACCTAAAGAAAAGGACAGAATTGGTAGGTTTTCAGTTTGTTCAAGCATTTTTCCTCTAGCATCGTAGAGACCTGTAACAAAATCTTTTGCTTCGCAGAGTATTGGTGAACGAGTTGTTTTTGTCAGAGCAATGCTCATCTCTTCTGTAATGGATTTGAACCTACGCTGATATACAGAAGCCAATATTTTATCGATTTTCTCTTCCTTCATCTATTTATCCTCCGAATAAATTCTTTTTCCCTGGCTTTCAGATACATAGTGTAGCTTCCGTATCTATCACATACAACATTGTAATCAGGGCTGACGAAGGTAGTGGTATTGACTTGTTCGATAATTCCGGGACCAATAACCTTGTTTCCACATCTGAGTTTTGATCCATCATATACATTAATTACCTCAAAATCTCTTTTATCTGGTAAATAGACCTTCCTCTTACCTTTCAATGCCTCTGATGCATCTTCCCAATGATTTTTTTCATATGCGAAACGCGGTTTATCTGTTTTTCCGATACATGTCAATCTCATATTGATTAGTTCGATTGAGGTTCCTTCTTCTTCTAAAGAATATCCATATAATCGATTGTGCTCTGGATGGAATTTTGCAGCTATCGACTCTATATTTGCTTGCTCTGCTTCCTTTCTCGTGATAATAACATTTACCTCGTGATATTGTTTAACATACCTCATATCTAAGGAATAATTAAACTCAATTTTCTCTTTAGGAATGTTCTCAGTTCTTAACAGCTCTATTCCTTCCAATACCATTTCATTAAAGAGAGATGAGAAGGTTTTTGAGTCAATCTCATTGATTTTTGTGGCATAAGTTCTGACAAAACTATGTTTCAGGTCAGACATCAGCATCCCTGCAGCACAGAAAATGGAGCTTTCCCTTGGAATGATCATCAAAGGTATCTCAAGTTCCAAAGCAATCATGCATGCATGCACTGGTCCAGCACCACCTGCAATTACTAAAGGAAATTCTCTTGGGTCATAACCTCTCTTGAGTGATACTCCTCTTACGCCTGAGGCCATATTGACATTTATAACTTGATACATTCCAGCAGCAGCTTCTACGACATCTAGATTCAATTTCTCTGCAATATGTATTTTTATTGCTTGTTCGGCATTCTTGTAGTTCAGCGGTATCTTTCCTCCTGCAAAGAAGTCCTTGTCCAAATAGCCAAGAATGAGATCTGCATCAGTACAGGTTGGTAGCTTTCCTCCAAGATCATAGCATGCAGGCCCAGGTTTTGCACCGGCGCTTTGTGGACCCATGCGCAATAGCTCTCCTTCATCAATCCAACCTATGCTACCTCCTCCAGCACCGATTGTTACTATTCCTAGCATAGGTAGAGCTAACCGAAAGCGATTGATCTCACCTTCAGTTGTTACCAGAGGGGTTTTATCCTTAATCAACGCAGCATCAAAGCTCGTACCTCCCATGTCGATAGTGATACAATCGTTGTATCCTTGAATAGAAGTATATGCAATCCCTGCTATTGGCCCACCAGCAGGACCTGATAAAAGCGTTGATGCTGCACTATTTTTTGCTATTTCAGGTGAGATGACGCCACCATTGGACTGCATTATAAGCAATACACCCTTAAAACCCGCTTCTTTCAGTTTTGAGGTTAAAGATAATAAATAATTCCTTAAAATAGGCCCAACATAGGAGTTCAATACTGTTGTGCTTATACGATCATAGAACCTAATTGAAGGTAAGAGTTTGCTTGAAACTGTGAGATAGGTCTTAGGAAATTCTGCTTTTATTTTTTTGGCTGCAATTTCTTCATGACTTTTATTTGCAAATGAATTCATGAAGCAGATTGCAATAGCCTCAACATTCTCCTTTTTGAATTGCTTAATTGCATCAGAGATGTCAGATTCTTTGATTGGTGTAATAACATCCCCTTTGTAATCCAAACGCTCTTCTATAGGACACCTCAGGTGTCTTGAGACAAGTGGCTTTACATTAGTAAACTTATTGTTATATTGCTCTTCTCTTATCCCTCGTCTCATCTCAAGTGCATCCCTTAAGCCCTTTGTTGTCAACAACCCAGTTTTTGCACCATTGTAAGTCAATACCGCATTGGTAGTTACTGTAGTTCCATGAACGATTGTTTCCACGCCCTTTATAAACTCATCCAAGGAGAGATTTCTAGCTCGTGCCATCTCGTTTAATCCGTTCATTAATCCTACTGAGGGATCAACTGGCGTAGATAGAACCTTATATATCTCAGATTTTTCACGATCTATTAACAGGAAATCTGTAAAAGTTCCACCGACGTCGATGCCAATTTTCATGATATAATCTCCCCAAAACCAAGTTTTTTTTATCTCTAAATATTATAAGGGTATATCTATTTATCTTTCTTTTTTCCCTATAGAAATATTCTAGCCAAAGAGTTTTATATTCTCTATAAAGTCGAAATGGAGGAAGGCTTATATATCGAAAGACATTTAACGACCTCCAGAGGGAATCATAGGGCTATAAGGTATTAAACTGTAGGAGATTTAAATATGGATTTTTCGCTAACTGGGGAGGAGGAATTATTTCGAAAAACAGTTGCGGCTTTTATAGAAAAAGAAGTAATACCATTTGTAGATGAACTTGAAAAAAAGGGTGAGTTTCCATCTTCATTATTTAAAAGAGCAGGAGAACTTGGTTATTTTGGTCTTCGCTATCCAGCCAAATATGGTGGTACAGATACAAACACAGTAATGTTTTGTATTTTATGTGAGGAACTTGCTCGAGGATGGTTGAGTCTTGCCATGCTTACTGCTATGCAATCGCTTATGGGTACAAATTTTATCTACAGATTCGGAAACAAAGACCACAAGCAACAGCTTTTAATTCCTGCAATAAGAGGTGATAAGATTGCAGCTTTTGCATTAACAGAACCTGGTGCTGGAACAGACCTTGAAGCAATACAAACTGCCGCGAAAAAGGAAAAAGATAGTTATATTTTAAATGGAACTAAAACATGGATCACTAATGCTCCTGTAGCCGACTTTTTTACGGTTCTTGCCTATACTGATAAAAGTAAAGGCTTAAAAGGTGTAAATTTCTTTTTGGTAGAAAAAGGGACTCCAGGTTTTTCAATAGGTAAAAAAATTGATAAGATATCTGTCCAAGGCGGATCAATAGCCGAGATTGCATTTGAGGAGTGTAAAATACCTTTAAACAATATGTTGGGAAAAGATGGAGAAGGTTACCCGCAGCTCCAGGAGATTCTTGCAGAGATAAGGGTTATGACTGGTGCATTAAGTATCGGACTTGCCCGAGGAGCACTTGACGCATGTATAAAATATTCGCAGGAACGTAAACAGTTTGGACGACCTATTGGAAAATTTCAGGCTATAAGAATGAAATTGGGGAAAATGGCAACAGAGCTTGAAGCTGCACGTTTATTGGTCTATTATGCTGCGTGGCTTATAGATCAAAAAAAGTCATGTATGAAAGAGGCATCTATGGCGAAATTGTTTGCCTCTGAAATGGCAAACAGTGTTGTTGACGAAGGGACCCGAATATATGGAGCTTATGGAATAGCAGAAGAATTTCCTATGCAACGTTTCTTTCGTGATGCTAGATTTTTATTGTATGGTGGTGGGACATCTGAGATTTTACAGCTCATAATTGGAAGGGAGATGAGATAAATTAGTTATATTTTATTGCGATAACTGGGAGGTAAAAAGCATGGTATATAAATTTAAAGGTAAAACCTTTAATGAGTTCAAGGTAAGTGATGAATTCACAACAGCTTCTAGGACTATTACAGAAGCAGATGTTGTTAACTTTGCTGGATTATCTGGTGATTTCAATCCTCTTCATACAGATGAAAAATTTGGAAAATCAACCCCATTTAAGGGTAGGGTAGCTCATGGCATGTTGTGTGTGAGTATTGCTACTGGTCTGGCTAATCAGCTAGGCATCTTTGAAGGAACTACAATTGCACTATTAAGTATGATAATAAATTATAAAGGTGTTGCAAAGTTTGGGGACACAATACATCTAGTCCTCAAGGTTTTAGATAAAAAGGAGACAAGCAAGGATGATAGGGGTATAGTTACTTTCAATACTATTGTGTATAATCAAAATGACCAACCTATTGTTGATGGACAATGGGTGGTGATGTTGCGTAGATAAAACATATAATAAAAAGTAATAAAATAGGGGGAAATAAGTATGAGATTAAAAAATAAGGTTGCTTTGATAACTGGGGGAGGAAGCGGAATAGGTGAGGCAACAGTTTTAAGATTTTCAGAAGAAGGTGCAAAAGTAGTAATCAATGATGTCAATGTAGATAATGCAAATAATGTAGCTAAAAAGGTAAAGGCAAAAGGTTATGAGGCTTTGGTTTGCATCGCTGATATTTGCAAGAAACGTGAGGTAGAAGATATGATAAAGCAAATATTAAAGCAATTTGGTAGACTTGATATCCTTGTAAACAATGCAGGTGTCAATAGAGATTCTTTTGCTAAAAAAATGACTGAAGAGCAATGGGACAAAGTTATTAATATCAATCTTAAAGGAACATTTTTGTGTGCTCAAGCTGCACTTGGTCCAATGTCAGAGCAAAAATCTGGAAGGATAATTAACACCGCATCAATTGGGGCACTTGGAAATATTGGGCAGGCAAATTATTCTGCTTCTAAAGCGGGTGTAATAGGTCTTACTAAAACGTTGGCACTGGAAGGTGCTCGATATAATATTACCGTTAATTGCGTGTCTCCCGGGGCTACAAATACACCAATGACAGCAAAGATGCCTCCTGAAATTGCACAAATGATTAAGAAAAAAATTCCACTTGGTAGGTTTGCAGAGCCTAAAGAGATTGCCAACATTCATGTCTTTTTGGCAAGTGAGGAATCAAGTTATATCACTGGACAAGTAATATTTGTTGATGGTGGCATTAGCGTTGGTATTTGATTAGATGTGGAGGACTTGCATTGCCAGAAAAAAAAATAAGGATTTTAATTGCAAAGCCTGGTTTGGATGGGCATGATCGTGGTGTAAAGATTATTGCTCAGCTATTACGTGATGCAGGTATGGAGGTTATTTATACAGGTCTGCATCAGACTATCGAACAAATTATTGAAACAGCTATTCAAGAGGATGTTAATGTTATTGGATTAAGTATTCTTTCTGGTGCGCATTATCCAATAACTGAGAAGTTAATGAAACACTTGAAGGAAATAGCTATGAACGATATTTTAATTATTGTAGGCGGCAATATCCCAAGACGGGATATTGATGGCCTTCAGACTTTAGGTGTAAAAGGTGTATTTCCAACAGGCTCTAAGTTTTCTGATATTATAGATTTTATTAAAATAAATGTGGGGCAAGATTATGAAAGACACCCAACAAAAGGAAAAAGAAGTAGTTCTTGAGTCAGGAATAATAGTCAAACCTGTTTATTCACCAGAGGATGTCAAAGGCCTTGATTATGAAAAGGACATTAAGGATCCTGGAAAATATCCATATACAAGAGGCATTCATCCATATATGTATCGCACCCGACCTTGGACCATGCGACAGTATTCTGGTTTTGCTACAGCCAGAGAAACCAACAAGCGATTCAAATATTTAATAGAACATGGACAAACAGGTCTAAATGTTGCATTTGATCTACCCACCCAGATGGGACTAGATTCTGATGATGTACTCGCTGAAGGAGAAGTCGGTAGGGTTGGAATGGCTGTTGATACTTTAAAGGATATGGAGTATGCTTTTAAGGGTATACCGTTGGATAAAATAAGTACTTCTCTAACTATAAACTCAACTGCAGCAATACTATTGGCAATGTATATTGTTGTTGCTGAAAAACAGGGTCTTAGCCCTGATAAAATAAGGGGCACTGCCCAAAACGATATACTCAAAGAGTATATCGGACGAGGAACTTGGATCTTCCCAGTAGAGCCTTCGCTTAGATTGATAACTGACACCATTGAGTATTGTGCAAGAAATATACCTAAGTATTATCCTGTGAGCGTCTGCGGGTATCATATTCGTGAGTCTGGTGCAAATCCTGTTCAAGAGATTGCATACGCCTTTTCTATTGCTAAAGCCTATATTCAGCATGTACTTGCCCGTGGAATTGATGCAAACGATTTCATACCTCGAATCTCCTTTAATTTTGATATACATGGTAATTTTTTTGAACAAATAGCCAAATTCAGAGCAGCAAGAAGACTCTGGGCAAAGATAGTGAAAAATGAATTTGCTGCTACAGATCCTAAAGCAATGATGATGAAGATGATTGCTGGTGGAGGTGGTGGGGGACTTACAATTGAGCAACCAGAAAATAATATTGTGCGCGGTGCTTATTATGCACTTATTTCTGCACTTAGTGGCACACAAACAATGGCATTATGTTCATATGACGAAGCATATACAATTCCCTCTGAAAAAGCTGCAATTATTTCATTACGTACTATGCAGATTTTAATAGAAGAAATGGGATTATGTGATACTGCTGACCCTTTAGGTGGATCATACTATGTTGAAGCATTAACTGATCAACTAGAAGAAAAAATTGTGGATTGTATGAATAAGATAGAAAAACGTGGAGGTATAGTGTCTGCAATTTCTAAAGGAGAAATTCAAAGAGAAGTTTCTAGGCAGGCCTATCTCTACGAGAAAATGATTCAATCTGGTGAATTAGTAAAGGTTGGTGTGAACAAGTATCATACTGTAGAAGAGGAAGATAGAACCATTGAGATTCATGAGTATGATCCTTCTCTAGTTAAGCAACAAATAAAGATGCTCAATCAAGTAAAGGAAACTAGAAATAATAAAGAGGTTTCGAAAAGCCTAGAAAAACTTCGTACTATGGCACAAACAAATGAGAATCTGATGCCCTATATTATCGATTGTGTAAGAGCCTATTCAACAGTAGGTGAAATAACAATGGTACTTAAGGAGATCTTTGGAAAATTCGAGGAACCAGTCATTATTTGAATCATCATTGTTTCAATTTATAAAGGATTATAGTAATTACTATCTATTTTTAGATATTGGATTATTAGAAAGAAATATTTAGTTATAATAATCTAATAAAATAGGTTTTACAATCATATTTAAAATATAAATGATAAAAAATAAAGAGTAATTTAGAATGTTTAACATGAAAATAATTTTTTATTTTTTTATTGTAGATATTGCTAAAATATGAAGTCAGTAGAAAAATTTGTAAGGTTTTTCCCCTACGTTTTGATATACTATTTAAACTTTAAATATAATAACTAGTAGCTAAAATAAAAAACGAAGGTGTAATTATGGGAAAAAATAATATTAAATTCAAGGGTCTTTTTGTATTAACTATTTTAGTAATTGGAATTATTTTTGGAGCATATGTATTAATAAATAATCTAAATGATGAATATTCATATCAAGTTAAAACCTTTTCATCATATGATGAATTATCAAATTTTTTAAAAACAAATTATGAAACCTATGGTACAGGAAATTATCAATATGGATTCTTATCAGGTAACAGAATAGCTCTACCTATGGCCGAGTCTGATAGTTCAAATTCCAAATCTTCAGATGATGGTTCTACAGATTATTCGACAACAAATGTTCAAGTCGAGGGTGTTGATGAACCAGATATTGTTAAAACAGATGGGATATATCTATATGTTTTAGCAGATCAAACCCTGTATATATTAAAAGCAAATCCTGCAAAAAATGCCACAATTCTTTCTAAAATAATTATTGATAATGATGTATACATTAATGAGTTCTTTATTAATGATAATTATTTGATTGTGTTTGGAAGTTCATATAATTATCCAATATTGTACAATGGGTATATTGAAACCGATGTAATATCAGAAGAGGTTGTAACTGAAAAGGTTACATGGGAGGTTTCATCCTCAGCAATAAAAATTTATGATACATCTGATAAAGAAAATCCAGACCTTGTAAAAAATATTGAAATCGATGGAACATACTTTGACTCTAGAATGATTGGCAATTACATCTATGTTGTTTCATCAGAATATTCATATTATATTTTTAGATATCATGATGGAAATTACACATTAAATATCCCTGAAATAAAAATTGACAATGATACAAGTAAAATTCCATATGATCAAATCTATTATATTGATTCACCTGAAGCTGTTGATACAATGACGCATGTGATTTCAATTAATCTTGATGGATTGACAGTTAATGAAAAAAGTTTTTTGATTGGTGTATCACAAAATATGTACATGTCAAAAAACAACATTTATCTTGTTTATACAAGTTATAATTATGATACAATTCAATCGGATGGATTGATATATAGACCACCTGAGGAAACCACAGCAATTCATAAAATTCAAGTTAAAAATGGAGAGATAAATTATTTAGATAAAAATGAGGTTCCTGGTCACATTTTGAATCAGTTCTCAATGGATGAACACAACAATTTTTTTAGAATAGCAACAACCATTGGTTATGTTTGGGATGATGAAAATCCATCTCAAAATAATATTTTTATTTTTGACGAAAACCTTGATCGCATATCTTCAATAGAAGGTATTGCAGAAGGGGAACAAATCTACTCTTCCAGATTTATGGGCGACAAGGCTTATCTTGTTACCTTTAAAAAAATCGATCCATTTTTTACAATCGATTTGTCAGATCCTTATAATCCAAAAATTATGGGTTATCTGAAAATACCAGGTTACTCAGATTATTTACATCCATATGATGAGAATCATATTATTGGTATTGGAAAAGAAACAGTTGAATCAAGCTATGGGAACTTTGCTTGGTATCAGGGAATAAAGATTGCTCTTTTTGATGTAAGTAATTTTGAAAACCCAAAAGAAGTAGATAAAATAATAATTGGTGACAGAGGAACAGATAGCCCAGCATTACATGATCATAAGGCATTTTTGTTTGATAAAGAAAAAGAACTACTTGTAATACCTGTGAGCCTCTATGAAATAAGTGAAGAAATAAAAAACCAATACGATATCATTCCTGATAGTATATATGGAGAGTTTACCTTCCAAGGTGCTTTTGTTATTAGGTTAAATTTAAATGGTTTCGAATACAGAGATAGGATCACACATGTTAGTGAGGATGACAAACAAAAAGATGAATATTGGTGGCACTGGCGAGATTCTTCTTCTTTTATTTCTCGTTCGTTATACATCGAAGATACTCTTTACACAATTTCTAGTAAAATGGTAAAAATGAACAGCCTTGCAGATCTAAGTGAGATAAATAGTGTTGAACTTAATTAATAAAAATTTTTAATAAATTAAATGGACGTTAAACATCACATTTTGCCTATGTTTTATTTCTATTTAATGTGAGTATGGCAATTTTAATATGTCAGAGCTAGTATTATAGCTTCTATACTTATATTAAAAAATACGGTTGGAAAGAAGGAATGGAATTACAAGGTTCAGCAGTTCAAAATAAATTTTTTCTTATATTTGTTGGAGGATTTGTTTAATTTTAGTATCTTCAAGGTCTGCCGTAACTGTTAAAATATTATTTTCATAGTCAGTTGATGATGCAAAATGGAAATCTAACGCATAGCTTACCATTGGTTCTAATCCTTTTACTACTCGTGAGGCATAATCGCCTTTAATAACAGGTGTAATTCTTAAATGCAGTCCAGGTATTTGTAAGTCTCTTTCAGTTTTTTCAAATTTTGGAAAGGTTTTTTTTATCTCGTTGAATTTATCTATGTAATCATCTTTGATTAAATTTGATATTCTAAAATTAGTTTTAACACGAACTGTAGTTCTATAATATTCTTTAATTTTTAGTTTATTATAAATTGGTTTAGGAATTTGACTAAGAATAGTATCACAAATCATTTTTGCATCTTTAGATGAGGCTTTATCAACGGCAACTGAAATATTATACTCAGATAAATGCAGTAGAGGTATTTCAAAAGAATCTTCATTAATTGTAATAATGGCATCTTTATATCTTACTATTTTTATATTTTCTTCTACACTAATTTCGGGTTTTCCAGCAAAATTTTTGTTTTTTTCGAGATAATTAACAATATATGTTACTGGGATAGTTGACTCAAATATCTCATATGAAATTGAAGAAAGGTCTGATTCAAAATTTTCTATTTTCATATTGTTTCCATTTTCTTTCTGTATTCCGTCTTGAATTTATTAACCTCATACCAATTATCTTCAAAAAATCTAATATCTTTTAATAATTTTATTTTTCTCTTATTTTCAATTTCATCGCAAATGCTAGCTCGTTTAATATTCATTTTTATATAGGAGTCAAAAGAAACTGGAAGAAATCTATATAATTCATTTATATCTTCTTTAAAATTATAAAATTCAGATTTTTTATCCGTTGTTACAATAGGTCTTTTTTTCACAACTGAAATATCAAGTTGATCCAATATTTTTTTTCCAAACGAAGTTATTTTATAAAAAGAATATTCAGATGTGTCTTCTCTTTTCTGATAATAATTGACAATAATTCCTGATTTAATTAATTTCTTTATTTTATAATATAACGAATTTTTATCTAATCTGGTTGATTTTTGCAATTCTGTAAAAGACAAATTGTCATTCTCTAATTTATTTACTATAATTCTTGAAGTTATATCAGATAGTGTAGCAAATGCTTTAGCTACCATAGCCTGTTCATCGAGATTTTTTGGCATTTATCCTCCGTAACATATATATATTGTTTTTATCCTTTATAAGGTTTGTTATTTTCAACCTGTTTTAATAAATTCAACCTAAATATCTAAATGTATCTTTTATATGTTCACTATAAACATGTCAATCATACTTAATGATTCCGATAAACAAATGTTAGAAATAGTAGTTTTTGGTTCATCACATCCTAAAAATGAATTTCAATTGAGAAAAGATATTAAAAAATATATTAGGAAAAGTGGATTTGGTAGCACATTTATTGTAGAGGATTTTCATTTTCCCAAAAAATTAAATAAAACTAACAATTCTCGCATCAATAATTCATTGAAATGTCAATATTTTATTGAGTCACAGGATACTGGTATATGGATTTTTTCAGTAAAAGGGGCTGGGAAAGGCTCACATTCTGAACTTGATTATTTACTTGATATATTGGTAAATAAAAATCCAAAATTTGTTAATTATCAATTAATAAAAAACTTAATTTATGGAGTTTTTGAAGAAGAAGTAAAAAAAAATGGGAAAATTGTATTAGGGGCTTCTGATGTTTTAATAGGTAAATTATTAGAATTATTACCAAGAACAGACCAGTTGTATCATTATAATTACAGCAGTTTAGAGGAATTAAATGAATTAATAATAAGGTTTTTATTAACAGTTTTGGATGAATATAATGAAAATTATGTCGACCGCATCTGTGTGAGGTCTTTGCCAAAACCAATGTGTGAAATTGATAGAGTTAATAAAAAGGGTTTTCATGAAGATAAAATAGCCGAAGCTGATTATCTATGTAATAATATTGAATGTGCTATATGGATTAATAAAAAACAAGCTAAAAACGATATTTGTCCAAAATGTAAAAATGATTTACTTCAATTTAATTGGGAGGACGAAATAGGAGAAGAATTTTTTTTGTTTCCGACTTGAATTATTTTTTTAGAGTTTTTTAGAAATGATGTCAAAATTAAACTTGAGGAATTTCAAAGTTAGTTTTTCATTAGCCATTTGTTTTTTCCAATAGGAACACAACTATAACCCATTTTGCTATATTTGATTATATCTTTTTCATTGTCAACAATTATACTTTCGATTTTAGGTTTAATTTCCTCTAGTTTTTTATTTAATACTTCAATTATTAGTTCTTTAATTTGGTCAATACTGGGTATTTGGTTATCCATATCCTGTATCTTATTTTGAATATCTTTTATTTCTTCAAGGTTATAATGTTTCTTATCACCATTAATAGGATTAAGATATTGTTGTCTATCATTATAGATTTCACGTAAAGAGTCTATTCTTCTATTCCAATAAACACTATCCACATCACTTATTTTATGACATGTTAGAAAGTTGATTATTTTATCTTCTACTCCATGATTTGTTAGTTGTGTGATAAAAAATTTCCTAAGACAATGAACTCTTATTCTACCATACTTTATATCTTTATTTACAAGTCCTATTCGTTTTCCTGCTTTTCTAACTGTTTCATTAAAATTACGTTCTGTAATCGGTTGATATATTCCACGTTTACGTGTTCTACTTGCAAATAATGGACTATTATCAATAAGAATTTCACCACGTTTCTTACGATAATTAAGGTATTGTTTAAGTATATCTATACCATCACTACCTAAGAATGTTATTCGTTCACCGATAACATCACGATCTTTAACAGGTAAAAATCGTATAGCAATTGGATTATTATTTTGTTCAAGTTCCCTTTTTATATCACCATATTTGAGTTTAACAGCATCAGATACTCTCATTCCTGTTTGAGCAATAAATATAATACGGAATTTTTCTTCAATATCGACCGTATCAAGCATCTTTTTTAATTCTTCAAGTGTTGGTATTAAATCTTTTGAAAGAGATACTTTTCCATCTGCATAATTCCGTATGTTTATCATTCCCATTTTACCAAGATTACAACTGTAAAAACTTCTTATTGCACCATCCATAACATTGATACTTTTTGGTGCATATCCCATTTTTTCAAGTTGTTTACGGAACTCTATAATCATATCACGGGTATTATTCCGTTCAATAGGGTTATCACTTTTGACTTCTTTATCTCTATCAAGAATAAGTTGTGATGGGTTTTTTCCACACCAATTACAAAAAAGTTCTATTGCACGAATATAATATTTTTGAGATGATTTACTAACTGTATTAAGCCAACTTGATACTTCAAGATGTGTTAAAAGTTGTTTTTGTGAATAACATTTATAACCATTTTCGATATTACCTATTACTCGGGGTTTGATAGTCATATTATCAAATCCTAAAGCCATCGAGGAACTGATACTTCCTTGATGGTTTACATTAATATTTTTTTTTATCGGTAGATTTTTATTATATTCTACACTCCCATTTTTGTAAGGGTTTTTCTCCTTATAAACAGATAGGTGGGGTGGTTTAAAGTATTCATTTTTATCTTTTTTAAAATAAGTGATATAAGAATTTATATCGGTTTGTTTTGAATGTTTTTTGTTAGAGAGCATATGCTTATGGTTGCATCCATTGTTCTCATATATCTCATTCCATCCCATCTTTAAGAAGGGGGTTTTTACAATTTTAAAATGTTAGTTATGAAATTTAAATCTCTCTCTGTAATATCTGTAAGGATTGTAATTATTGATTATTGGTAAAATCTGGATTATAAGTATTATATTTATTTTCAGTAAATAGATACTTTTTCAGTAAACTTTATAAAACAATAACTATTTACGTATTTTAGAGTTTTAGGTTTTTATGCCTGAACGAAAGAAAAAAGGTGAACGTAAAGTGAAAATAAGTGGAACTATTAAACCTGAACAGGATAAATGGATTAAACAAATGATTAAGGAAGGTAAGTTTTACAATATTTCTCATATTCTCCAAGAAGGTATTAAAGTATTACAGGAAAAAGAGAAATGTTAGAGAATTTTATATTTTTTATAAATAAAAACAAATGGGACGTTAAACGTCCATTTAATAAATTAAACGGACGTTTATCGTAATGTTTTCCTATCATCTTTTACTAAGTTTCTAGCATGAATTGTCCTATTTTATCACTTTTTTCTTTTTCGTTTTAATATAAAAATAAATGCTATTACAGAGATTAATATTACTAATTCAAAACCAGGTGTGTCTTTTATATCCTCATCTGTTTCTCCAGAATCAGGTTCTTCAACCGGGGGATTAACTTTTTGGTCAATAACCTGCTGAATTGAAAGAGCAGGTCTAGATGAATTGAAGCTAAATGCTACTGTTTCATTTTTAAAGAGTTTATTTGTAGGGCATGTTCCACCAAGAGATACAACTGTTGTATTAGGAATAACTAAAGAGGCATTACCATCTAAAATATTGATAGTAATATTTTCTCCTGTTGTATTGCATTTACCAAATATATCACCATCTATTCTTGGTACAACATGTTTTAATGCACATACAGGACAGCAATAATAATAAGTCTCTTCATCAATAATACCAGTTGTTTCTCCATCCCAAGCCATACCACAAATTGGACAAAAATTGTTTTCAGCGTTTGCTATCTCTGAATAAACTAAAATAAATCCACATGTAAAAATTATAAATGTAAATGTTATTGTAATTAGATTCTTTTTATGTATTATATCATTATTCATATTTTAAATCCTCTAATTTTTAATCTAAATAACAGAAGCTCTTTATAAAGATATTTAAAAAATGTCGGCACAATAATTTGTCATATCTTGATAAAAAACCACGACATTTAAACACTATATCTTTACTATTAGAATATTAAACAAAATCTATTTTCCTTACATGACTTTTAACATACATTTTTAAATTTTTTATTAATTAAAATAGACTAATGGATTAAGATAATTTTATAGGGTTAAAACTGTATTTAAAACATCATTTTTTATTTATCTGCAATTATCTATTGATATTGAAAATTTGTAAGTAATTACAATAATATCATGGATGAATCCTATAAATAATATTTGTATTTTAAGTTTAAAAGGTGTTAATTATGAATGATATAACAGTTATAGAAATACAAATTTAAAGATTATAGGAATGCATATAAAAGGAAAATACGAACTTATTTTTTAATTGCTTCTTAAATTATATGAATATTTTGCTTCCCATAAATCAGAATTTATTGGGTCACCCATTTTTGTTTCTAATGAAAGAACTGTTGAAGATGTAATGAAGGCAGATAAATTAGGAAATGCTGATATTGAAAATGCATTCCCAATCAAACAAGAAATCGAGGAAACACAGGATATAAAATGCTATGATTCTCAAGGGGGAACAATGGCTAAAATAATTCACAAAGGTCCTTATGAAAAATGTGCTCAAACATATGAAAAAGTATATGCATGGATTCAAGAGAATAAAAAAACAATTACTGGGCTTATTCGTGAAGTTTATTTAAATGATCCTAATGAAGTAGGAATTAAAGAGGCACTTACTGAAATATATGTATCAATTGAATAATATCTATTATTTTTTCTTTTTTTTATATCTATCTTTTTGATTAAAAAATACAATAGACGAATACCCTGCATATATTTTTGCTGAATGTTTTGCACCTTTTGGAATAAAAAATCTATCACCTTTTTTAAAAGTATGATTATTTCCTTCAACAGTTAGATTAACTTTTCCTTCTATTATAACCTCCCATTGACTTTCATGTGAATGCTCAGGCATATCTACATCTTTTTCAAATTCCATAAAAATAATCTGGTTATGTTCACCTTGAGATAGATAAGCTTTTACTCCATCTAAGGGAATGTCAGCTTCAGGAAGATTTAATATCGGTTCTGGAAAAATCTTATCCATATTATTCACCTGAATTTAGATAAATGGAATTTATTTTTTAATACTTATTATATATAAATAATTAGGCTTTTATCTGTAAAAGAAAAAGTGAAAAATCAGTGGAAGTTACTTAAGAATATCCACCGATTTTTAGACTTGGATCACCCAATAATTGCCACTGCTCAACAGTTTTTTGGTCGATACCGTCCCATCCATAGTCATGACGCCAATACTCGACTTCGAATGTCTTATGATGGGTTATATAGTTGGCAATTGCTTGGGTATATGCAACACCTAAAATATCTTTATCTTCTTCTGCATATATTCTGAAAAACTCGGTGTTTATCCATCCATCTCCGGTTCCAATAGTACACACATCGCCTTCTGAACCCCATCCAAATCCAGTATTTCCCATTGTTGCTATTGCTCCAGTTTTTGGAAGTTTTACCATATACCAACCCCAGCATTCTGGAATGGGTGTTCCATAGGTATGCATATTCATTGAAAACCAGCGGTCTAGTATTGCAGGAATTAAAGATACACTAAACATGCTGTTATGACATCCACCAACACTTACAACTGGAAGTTTATTTTTATTTCTAAGTTTTGTCATTGGGAAAAGCGGGAAATAGAAAAACGGATAATAAGATGAAATCCGAGTAACCACTAATCCTGCGACTTGAGCATACCGTCTGTTACCAGGAATACCTGGATAATGATCTCCCCACCATCCCGGGCTACCATGTCCTGAGAAATATGCAAGACCATATCCTTTGCTAAATTCATTAATTACATCATTTTGATTAAACCATTTACCATTGGAAGTAAAAACGCTGTTTTTCTCATAATCATCTGAGAAATAGGCAAGGGCTCCTCCTCTACCCCTGAATATTTTTTCACCAACAACCCATTCTCCCTCATAGTATGTCTCCATATCTTCACGGATTGCTGAAAAAACTTCTACTCCTTCAGAGTTTTCTATCCAAAGATTAAGATCGGTTAGATTACCATAGGGTTTTGGATCATAGGCCTTTCCACGTATTGTAAGAATGCCTCCTTTATAAGACATATTTGCCCACCAGTAAAGATCATTACAGTATGCCTGTCCATCATGTGGTGTATATGTAAAGTTTGTATTTCCGAGGATATTACCATTTGAAATTGATACAATTTCTGCAATGGGTGGTGCTGGGTATTCTTTTTTAACTATTTCAGGATTAAGGTGGTCATCATGGTTAAATGTCATTACAGTTTCAACTGTTTTATCAAGTGTTATTTTTATTTCATCAATAGGTCCAAATTCTCCTTCTGGATTTGAAGCTTGTGCAAATAGAGTATATTCTCCATCTGGCAAGCCATTGGTATCCCATTGTATATTCCAATCTTCTTGATCTAAAAATCCGTCTCCAGATAGTGCAATTACTCTTTTGAACCATGAAGGATCTGCTGGTTGTTTTTCATAGTTTATGATTTTATTAATTACGTCTCGGGCCTCCCGGTTGGTTCTACATGCAAGCCTTCCAAAAGCTACATCAGGATATAAATCAATTTCATCTTTCCAATCTCCTGCCCATTCTGCAAAAACTCCGTTTCCATTTGAATCCCAATCTTCAAAAACAGTTTCATTGTCTTCTATTTTATATATATCTGCATAATAAAGATCCGTGATATAACCTGGTTCATCACCAGTGAAATTATAACCTGGACCACCATCATATTTAAAGTTTGAATATCTAACAGGTAAATGCCAGCCCGAAGCTCCATAGTTTTTTGTGTCTTTTGCTTTTGCATAAATTATTGATTTTAAACCACCGAACAGTAACACATATGAAATATTCCAGTTTTCAATTGCATCTTTTATAAAATATTTTATTTTTTCAGGTTTATCTGCACCAGAAAACTGTGTATAAATTTCTTCAGTTGTTTTTAGGGTAGTTTTCACTCCGAATGAATTTTTATGGTCGATTAATTTTTGAAGTTGACTTGAAAATTTAGATGGGCTAATTATTACCAAATCATAGATGCTTGTTTGCGGGAAAAACTCTTTTTCTGGATTTTCATATGTTATTTTGATATCAAAATCTTTTGCTATACTTAATTGCCCTGATAAAGGTCTATATCTAATAGGAAAAACGTTTACTGTTAGATGAGTAACTCGTTTGAGATCACCATTTATACCACAGCCTACATGAACGCTATGCCATTCATGTGGATAATAATCATTGCTATTATACACTGTTTCATCTCTTTTGTATTGTATTATAGACTCTGGTCTTGGTGTTAATGGTAACGGTGGACGTGAAGGCGCTATTTCTTTTGAAATTTTAAGTTCTTGAATTTCTGATGGATTTGCTACAACCTTTATGTTAGTTACTCCAAAAGGTAGCTCATATTTTTTAATGATTCTTGGTATCATAGGTTGACCAGGATTCATCAGATAAACTTCTTCATTACCAAGACTCACTGATAAATAATTATCATTACTATTTTCGATTTTTAATGATGATGCATCAATTTTTAATAATTCATTTATGGTTTCTTTCTGAATATCACTAGTGTTTTGAATGTTTATTGCTAGCGTTCCAATTCCACTTACTATTAAAATCTCTACAACTAATATAGGTAATAATTTATTCATGTTTACATCTCCCTGATATTAACATATATATAATATTTAGTATATAAATCCTTACACATGAAGGAAAAATTCAATTTAAAATCAAAAGAGATTTTTTATTAAATATCAGGGTATCAAATCCTAGCAAATGAAGATTTAACTAAAGGTCTTTCCATATTGGTTTACGCTTTTCTAAAGAAGCTTTCATTCCCTCTTGGGCATCTTCAGAAAGACAGTTTTTTGAAATTGCTGCTATTGCATAGCTATAGGCTGACGATTCATCGAAATCGATTTGCTTATAGAAAGCTTTCTTGCCATATTCCAATGTATATAGGCTGTATTGAGCAATTTCTACTGCCCATTTTTTAGTCTCTTCAGCTAGTTTTTCAGGAGCAACAACTCTATTTATAAGCCCAAATTTCTCTGCTTCTTGCGCTGTTACAAATCGGCCAGTAAGTAGCATATCTAATGCCCTTTTTCTTCCAATAATTCTGCACAGTGGAACCATTGGAGTTATACAAAAAAGACCAATTTTTACACCAGGTGTGGCAAATTTTGTTTTACTATCTGCAATTGCTAGATCACTAGAAGCAACTAGTTGACACCCTGCTGCAGTTGCAGTGCCATGAACTTGGGCAATAACAGGTTGAGGGATATGATGAAGTGTTTGCATTATTTTAGTAGATACTGAAAATATCTTACGGAAATGGTTAATATCATAATTTTTTCCTACCAATTCATTCATATCATGGCCTGAACAAAAATCAGGGCCATTTCCCCTAATTATAACAACACGGATTTTCCGATTTTTCCCAATAAGATTTAATTGGTCCTGAATTTCTTTCATTAATCCTAGAGATAGTGCATTACGTTGTTTAGGACGGTTTAATGTAATCAATGCAATTGGACCTTTTTTTTCAAATAATATAAATTTCATTGTTAATCCTCTTTGGTTTAAGTGATTTAGTGTTTAAGTGTTTTTGGGATTACATCAATTATATTTTTTTTTCAAAATTTTGAGACCATTAATTTTTTTTATAATAACAAAATGTGACTAAAACAACACATTAAAACTAAATTTGTGAATCATAATACAAAATATTTTTATATATATTAAAGTATTACAAATTGTAACAATATAATATGAAGGGAGGTAAAATATGAATCATAAAGATTTGTTAAAGAAGACGCTAGTTATAGCAATAATTATATTTTTCATTGGAGCTGTTTTTTTACCAATTGTGAATAGTAAGAATATTGTCTTGAAAAATAATTTGATGAAACAAAATTTTTCATCTTTTGATCCATTTGATCAGGGTTGGCGGCATCGAATGAAGATTACTATTAATCATAGTAAGGTTGCTGGTAATTTAGTTGAGTTCCCTATTCTTATTAGTTTTGTTAGTTCACATCTGGGAAAAAAAGCTCAGGTGGATGGTGATGATATTTTATTTACAAATAGACTTGGTGTTGCAAATAAAATATATCATGAGATAGAACTATATGATAGTTCATCTGGTAGACTTGATGCTTGGGTGAATATCCCAATTCTTTCATCAAGTAAGGATACTGTTATTTATCTGTATTATGGTAACCCGACTTGTATAAATCAGGAATATCCTGAAAAAGTATGGGATTCAGATTATAGAGCAGTGTATCATATGAATGATGAAGGCTCAATAATAAAGGATAGTACATTTGATAAAAATGATGGGATTGAAAACGGGATAATAGATTTTAAAGTATTAGGAAAAATATGGACATGTATTAAAACAGATGCTAAGGGTGATTATTTCGATTTAGGTAGTGAATTAGGTGACATAACTTCTGATGTTACTTGTGAAGCATGGGTAAAAATACAAGATAAATTGGGAGCTTTTAAACCGGATACCGGTGTTATTGGAAATTGGAAGGATAAAAGGGGATATATGCTCCATATTGGAGCTGGTGCTGGGGAACATAAATATATTCATGGTTATATTAATGATAAAACTACAATCATAAATGATTATCAATTTGACACGTGGTATTATATAGTATTTAGTTGGAAATCTTCTTCAGGTGTAATCCGTTTATATCTTGATGGAGAATTGAAAGACACTCAAAACCAAAACACTCTTTCTGATCCAAGTAATAATGCTTATATCAGTATATATGGCAGTGATCAAAATCGGTGGTTTAATGGTCATATAGATGAAATCAGAGTTTCAACTACAGCTAGAAGTTCAGATTGGATTTTAACCTCTTATAATAATCAAAATAATCCTTCAAGTTTTATTAAATGTGCAAAACCAAAATCAAAAACAAATATTGTTTATAGTTCATATCTTAATATTTTACAAGATTATCAATATTTGATTCCAATGTTAAAAATAATATTACAACTATTGTGATAACTACCATCAAATCTTCTTTTTTTTCTTTTTCAAGGGAGTTATATTTTTCATGGTTTATTTAAAAAAAAACAATATTGATATATTCAGATGAAATCATTATAAACATAATTGTTTGTGTGTTCAAAAATAAATGATTGTTACATATAATATCAATGTAATTTTAATTTGTTAATATTGATACCAAAAATTTTTATATAATTTAAACTATTACAAATTATAATATAATAAGTAGGGAGGTACAATATGAATAGAATTTATGAAATTATTTTAAAAAAAGGTATGGTATTTGGTGTATTAGTTTTATTTGTTTCCGCAGGGGTTTTTCCAAATATTTGCGGATTTGAGTTTAGTGGTAGGATTTTTGATGAAGGTGTTTCGTCTGATGATAATATTTTAAATTCTTCTTTAATGGTTGAAGATCAAGATGTTTCAACGTTATCTT
>CAYFVP010000125.1:0-4775 GCA_964346655.1 uncultured Thermoplasmatales archaeon | reverse complement strand
CTGTATCATTGTGTATCCTCCTAAACTTGTTTTAATGTAATAATAATCGATAGTGTCAGGATAAGATATTGTTTCGTATTTACCGGTAAAAAATACTCCGTTTCTCCTGTTACCTCGAATTTAAATGTTCGGATTTTAGGCTTTTTAAAAAATTCTCTATCTTATGAATATATAAATTTTACTAGTAAACTAAGCGCCGAGGGGGAGACATTGTTTCGTATTTACCAGTAAATAATCATTATCTTTAGAATAATCCTCTCTAATGTGTTGGTAAAAAGATAATTATAAAAAATATTTATGTTGAATATATTTCTTCGATTACCTCTTTTAAAGATGTTAAATAGAAATCGATTAATTTTACAGGCTCATAAGAAAAAGATGGAAAAGAAACTTATTGAAAAAAAGATTGAAACTGCTGATTTAACCCTAAAAAGAGAAAAAATATTTGAGCAAATTAAAAAAGTAAAACCTGAGAAACAAGAATCATCAACTGATTTATTTGATGATCTTAAACATTGGTGCAGAAATGAAATTCTTCGACCAGTTGATATTAGGTATATTATGAAAAAAAAGAGGGGATATGGAGACTCAAAAGAAAAAAGTGAAAATATTGTAATGAGTGAAATAAATCAAGAAATAATATTAGCTATTGAAAAAGATGAAGTTTCATGCATGCTATTTCCACCTCATTCAAAAATAGATGTATTTGGTAAAAAGAACCCTGTTGAAGCAGAAGCTTTAATTGGTGAGTATAAACTTCCAATAAAAATTCTTGAGTCAAAAAAAGGTGTTTCTATAAAAGTCCATTTTGCAGATTGGCTAATTAATGATTTTGATATAGGTCCAATTTCAAGACGTGGAAGGACAGGTGAAATATTTCATTGGGATTCCTTTCTCGATTTGTTTAATGATTCAATTTATTGGATTGAAACACTACGAAATGAAGCACAAACTTATGAAAATGACTTTTGGTTAGCTAAAGATATAGCAAAAACAGGAGTTTATGCACAAAATCCTCATCATATCCGAAGCTGGTGGAGAGCTATCGAAGGTTCAATTCAGACCCCAGAAGGTGAGATTTTGTTCATTCCTATGATTGAACATCCAAAATCTAGAGAAGATTTAAAGAAAATTGGTAGATTAATTAATGATTTTGGTTTCTTAAAACAAACAGACAGAATTTGGGAAGCTGCTAATGAAGTTCAATTAATGAGATATTGATTAATTCATGCTTTTCAAAGAATATATATAGAAAATGAAGAATTTTCAAAATTATCAAAATCAGAAGCAGAAAAAAGATTTTTAAATTCACTACAATCTCAAGATATTCCTGATTTCTTTATGCAAATGTTTTCTGATTTTGGTGTATTCCATGCAATTGAAATTAAAAAGGTATGTTTAGATAATTCTTGTCCACTTTATAAAAGGATTAACACTGAAGAGATAGAATTTACAGATATTGATTAGTTAATGACAGTTTGATAAGTTTTATTTTGTTTTAATCTTTTAATAGTCATATATAAAAATTCTTTATTCTTATCAATTCCAATGTAATTTCTATTTAGGATGTGTGCTACTATACCTGTTGTTCCTGAACCATTAAAAGGATCTAAAACAGTATCTCCTTCATCAGAACTTGCAACAATTATTCTTTTAAGTAAATCAATTGGTTTTTGAGTTGGATGACCGCCCTCAATTTTTTCTTTTTTTGATGTTAAAGGTATAGACCAAACACTTCTCATTTGCTTTCCAGGATTATTAATTTTATCCATATTTACATTCCATTTTTTCATTAAATTATAATTGAATTTATGTTTCGCGTTCTTAGACTTTTTAGCCCATATAAGAGTTTCATGACTATGCGCAAAATATCTGCAAGAAAGATTAGGAGGAGCATTTGGTTTAAACCAAGTGATGTCGTTTAATATAATAAAATCTAATTTTTCAAGAGCAAAACCAATTTTATATATATTATGCAATGTCCCAGATATCCAAATCGAGCTATCATTTTTTAAAACTTTTTTACAAGCAGTTAACCATGCTAAGGTGAATTTATAATCCTTCTCCAAACCATTTGATTTATCCCATTTTCCTTTATTTACAGATACCATTTTTCCAGCTTTACAAGTGATACCTCCATTTGAAAGAAAATATGGTGGATCTGAAAATATTAAATCAATACTTTTATCTTGTATTTTTGAAAGAATATCTAAACAATTCCCCAAATAAAGACTAAAACCTTTTTCCTTGTAGAAAATTGATTTGTTCACTAAGTATCACCAATATTATAGAATTTTATCCTTATTTAAAATAGATTATGTGTCAATTTAAACTATTATTTATGAAAAATTGTTAGAATATGTAAAATTAGTTATTTATAAAAATATAAAGTCTATTATTAACTTGTTTGTTATGAGGAGGAAATAAGTGGATTATCAAAGTATGTTTAAAATTATAAAAGAACTAGACTTTGATACAGAGAAGGATATTTGTGATGATGGCATAACAACAACATATATTTACCGTCCTTCAAAATTATCAAAAAGATTTCAGAATTATAATCTTAAAAAAAATTTTCAAATATGGATTCGTGAAAAAGACCGTAAGTTCAGACCGAATCATTTGAGGATTATGATAGATTTGAATTTACGAACAAGATGTAGACCAGATCTAAAAAGAAAAATGCTCAGTATTTTTGATAATATTTTTTATGGGAAAGATCCAAATGAAGAAATAAAAATTATTGAAAAAGAAATTTTTGAACATTATTTAAATTCAATAAAAACAATAGCAAATCTACACCAACTATTCATAATTGAGCAAGACTATTGTTACAATAAAGAAAGCAATTTTGACCCTCCAACTTTATTTCTTCAAGGTTGGATTAGGGAAATGATAGACAGTCCTAAAGAAATAGATAACATGTGCATGAGTATATGTAATAGACAACCTCCTCAAGCAAAATATACATTTAAGGAAAATAAGAAGCATAAAAATTTTCAGGGCAAGCTACCCCCATTATGGTATCTAGAATAAGAACCATTGCGAAATCGAATTTGACTGAATAAAAAATTTTGTTTTATAATTTCTAATTAATAACTCGTTTATAGGTCCTCTTCCGGCACCATTGCAACTAATCATTCTATTAGCTTTAATAACTTTAATATCATAGGAATTGTACAAACTTCGGATAAATTCATGATCACTATTACTTAACATAATCTTACAATTTTTTTCATCCAATAATTTAAAAATTTTCCACAATTTTTTTTGCTCTCTATCTAAAAAAGTATCTTTTTGATAACTAGTAAAACTAGAAGTTTTTGAAAGTGGATAATATGGTGGATCAAAATAAATAAAATCACCATTTTTAATATGGGATTTTATTCTCTCAAATTTCATTTTTTTAATATCTACATTATGTAATAGTTTAGATGCTTTTTTAAGTTTAGATTCTTGAACGATTGGAGGATTTTTGTATTTACCAAATGGAACATTAAAATCTCCTTTTGAATTAACCCTATACAAACCATTGAAACAGGTTTTGTTAAGATAAATCAGAAGAGCTGTTTTTTCTAATTTGTTTTTTGTAGAATTAAATTTTGTTCTCATCTTATAAAAGTAAGTTTTTGGATTTTGAGCATGGTTTTTTTTATGATTTTTCAGAATTTCTAAAAGATCATCTACATCATTTTTAATAATTTTGTATGTATTAATTAAATCTTGATTTACATCAGATATCATTGAATATTCAGGATTATATTTCTGTTTTACATAGAAAAAAACGGCACCACTTCCAACGAAAGGTTCAAAGTATCTATTAATTGATTTCGGAAAAAAGGGCTCGTATTTTGGTAATAACTGTGTTTTTCCACCTGCCCATTTCACAAATGTTGGAACTTGAATTTTTTCCATGTTATTCTCACAAATAAAATAATTTACGTGTAATATCAAATATTTTTTTTAGTATTATAATATTAATTGTTTCTCAACATTTAAATTCATGTAGAGACAATTAATATTTATTATCTGATACCTCCAGGTTTTTTCATTTATCAAACACCCAATTTTGGTATTGTTGAAAGATATTGAATCCGTAAATCTTCGTAATCAATATGATTATAGATATCAATTGCATCTTTTCTAGAATCACCACGCAACTCCTTTACATAATCCCGTGGCATACCATTTCTTAATAACCAGGTGATAAACCAATGTCGGAAACAATGGACACTAAATCGACCCTCTAGTTTTTTAGAATTATTGTCATATAAACCATATTTTTCTGCCCATTTTCTTATAGCATTATATACACCACTTCTATCTATAGATTTACCCAAATTATTAATAAAAAGTGCACCGTTACATGAACCATTAAGTTCATCTCTAATCGTTATCCATCTTTTTAAAATTGATGCACATTCCCCATCAAAAAAAACAATTCTATTACTACGCTTAGGAGTAGGTTTCAAAGTGATATGATAATCATCCCAATGTATATCATCCATATCAATACGAACTAGTTCCCCTCGTCTAATCCCAGTTTTCGCAAGCAGTATTGCAATTGCCTTATCACGAATATCCATTATCGAATTTATAAAACCAGACATTTCTTCAACATTAATCAGCTTTCTTCTTTCACCGGAACTATAGGAATTTTTATAACGACGGAGATATCTTTTCCTAATTTCGTTTACAATATTTTTCTGAATCATATCTTCATAAACCAAATAATCATATAAGGTGGATAATGCTGAAAACTGATTTTCAATGGT
>CAYFVP010000124.1:0-5250 GCA_964346655.1 uncultured Thermoplasmatales archaeon | reverse complement strand
CTGTTCCCAATACTACAAAAATTTTTTATTCTTATGAAAATAGAATCTTAAGTCAAAACGCCTAATTTTAGGTCAAACGTGAATTTTAGTGCACCTATGTTAAGTCCGCCGATACTATTTTTTAATGTATTTTATATTATTAATCTTTATGACATGCACCTATTCGCAGTCCATGGTAGCTGCATTATGGTGACTTCATCCTTGGTTAAGTGTGCTCTTCAATCAAAGCCTTTACTTACAGAAAATATATAAACATAAAACATGTAACAAATTATAGATTAATGATGAAAAAAGAAATTGTAACATTTGGAATCACAATTCTGCTTATATATGTTGGATTGAGTGGATGTATAGAAGATGATATTTCTGGAGATGCCAGGGGAAGTTTATATGTTAATGATTGTGGAGAACCAAGATGCGGATTTGAATATGCTGCTAGTTACTATGCAAATCTGACATTATCTAATGGGAGAGGCATGTTGATTTTTGAGTTGGAAATTGGACTTGGTGATACACTAGAAAAACATGAATACGTTGCAGTACTAAGAGATTATACTCAGCAGAAAATGGTATTGTTGATCGATGATAACGAGGTAATACTTGAAAGAGTAAAAAATGATACTGTGTGGAACAAGTGGCATAATTATTACATTGCATCATATGGTACAAATATGCCAGAGAATGATAGGATCGGTAAGATTAAACCAGAAATATTCCCAGGTCTTATGAATCATTATTATATTGAAATACGTTTACCTGAAATCATATAAAATATCAAAACAATCGATTTTTTAAATTGAAATAATTTTACAAAGCATTATCTTATCTTTATAATTTAGACTTTAGAGTCAAAACTTGGACTTTAAAGCCAAAACCACCGTCTTTGGAGTCAAAGCTGCAATAGGTGCACAATAATCCATGCTAATTGTTGTTTTGCACAATAAATACCCTTTTTTAAGTAAATATTAAACCTACTTTTTTAACAAATATTGTTTCTCCAGATGTAAATCTATTAAAAGAAGGTGGATTGAATTGAATAACGATTAGATTTTACCCCATGTAACAAAACAACAATCAAAAGAATTATGATGAAAGGGCCTCCAAGTATCACCATCAGCAGATTCAAATACCCCTCCAAATGGATATATATCTGAATACCATCTCCATACGTATGCCCAATTGGAATCAGTTTTTTTGCATATAATATAATAAGTATTTCCAAGGATTACATCCAAATCCTCAAAATCAAATGTAGACCAAGCACACTTGTATGGTCCCAAAGGAGGAACAATCCGAGAACATTCAGCTAAATTTTCACCAGAAAGATTATCCCGTATGTACATATGAATAATTTTAGGACTTGTTCCACCCCAAGATTCAATTCCAAGCTCAACTTTGGATAATGTACTTAATGTTGGAATAAAACTCTGAGCAAACCAAGCTATATCCATATAAGTTCCGCCTCCCATTTCTGTTTGCCGTTGATCAGGAACATTATCATCATACATAATAACAACAGCTTGATTCGACCATTCACTTTCAACACCATGTTCGTCCACAGCTTTCACTTTAATATTATAGGTTCCTTCAATTGCCCATGAAAGTGAAAAATTATGCTGAACACCTGAATCAAAAAGATCAGACCATTCATCAACAATATTGTCGCTATCCAGGTCCCATCCGTACTTAATTTTATCACTCTCTGAATCAGTTGAAACTGTGGAATAATTGTAGGTAATATTTGTTTCTCCTATAATCTGACCCAAGGGAGTTTTTGGCTTAGTAGGAGGTAGCTCAACATCTGTTAATGGTAGTTCACCTAAGTAGTTATCAAAAATAGTTGGATGCATTTTGGAACTATCTATATTATCCTTTGCGTATTGATATGCTTCTTCTGCTGAAACTATCCCATTTTTATTAGTATCTGCATATCCTCTTAAACCTTCAATTAATATTTTTGTAAATTTTGAACCATAAGAAAGCTCATCCTCTCGACAAGCCATTAAAACAACTCTTCCTTTACCTCGCAGTTCCTGTCCCAGTTCATGTATCCACTTGGAAGCACTAACTCTATTACCCTTAGGGATAAAACCGTGCCTACTTCTTGTAAACCAAGAGAAGTAAGGTTTATCATTAAAACCTCCAGCATAACAACTATCTACAATAACACAAACTCCCTTTGCACTTAACAAAGATAACATGAGATTAAGAAGGTCATCCCTAATATTTGCCCATGAAAATTGAAATCAACGGTAACTGGCGAGTACCTCATCACGTCCATCTTCTTCATCACGAGGCCATTTATCTCTGGAGAGTTGACCACCATGCGTTGTAATATAAACCAATGAAAAATCATCTTTATCATCCATCTTGTTTAACCATAATAGACCTTTGAAAATATTCCACATAGTCGCGTCTTCACCCTTGATAACTTTTATGTGATCTTCTTTCCAATGTTCGGATACAAGAAGCAAATTACGCATGTTTTCAACTTCCTCTAACATGGATGGACGGTTTTGTTCGGGATGATTTGCATACACACCAACAGCTATTAATAAGGCCCAATACTCTGTATCATTAAAAGTAGAAGCATTGCTAATGTTGATATTAATATTAGATGCACTGGCTAAACTAACAAAAAGAATGACAATTAAAAATGAGACTCCTTTCGAAAGGATATTTTTTTTATTCATATTTTTCCTCCCCTATTATTATTTCAATAGGAGTATAATTGTTTTTTAATTTATAAAGCTATTGTAACACTAATATGTGTAAAATAGGGGCGTTGGCTCATTTTTCAGTTATTTAAAATCAACTGTTCTACACATAAAATCAAAGCTTTTCTTCTCCCGTTGTTTTTGTATATTTGTGCAGAAGTTGTATTTTTTGTACAACTTTGATTATTTGTGCAAAACCGCAATGGCTAGCTTTGCCTGTAAAGTCCATTTTGCCTGTAAAGTCGTTAATTTGCCCATAAAGTCAAAAAGATGTTGAAAAACGAGTTGTACTACTATTCTTATATGTAGTTTTTATTTAATTTTGGAATACCAAATATCCAGATTACCTGATCTATTGGAGACCCATGTGATCCACATGATGCCAGGGGAGTCTTCTATTATTTTTGGGCTGTAGTCTTTTGATGTTGCTGTGGTAAAACGTGTGGGTGTGGACCAAATGTGACCATTTTCAGAAGTACAGTACCATATATCACCCTGAATATCAGATCTATCTGAAGTCCATATAATCCAGTATTTATCATCGGAATCTTGAATAATGAAAGGAAACATGTCGATAGATTTCTGATCTGTCAATAATGTAGGAGTAGACCAAGTAATTTCATCAGTTGAATTTGAATAGTATATATCATATTTTCCCTGCTTATTGGAATGCCATACAATCCAATAAGTGCCTTTTGAATCCTGAACTAAAGACGGGCAATTATCTTCTGAAATATCAGTTGTAAACTGGATAGGATTAGACCAGTTTTTTCCATCTGCAGAAGTGACGTACCATATGTCTTTGTTTCCTGACCTTTCAGATGAAAATACAATCCAGTAGATGTCTGAAGAATCTTGTATTAAATGAGGGGCCCAATCAGTGGAGCTATTTCTAGTAATCTGGATAGGTTCAGACCAATTTGTTCCATCTTTAGAATTGGAACACCAAATATCATATTTGTTTTTTCTCCATGACATCCAGGCGACCCAGTATTCATTGTTGGAATTTTGGATTAATGAAGGGTACCAGTCATCAGATAAATTTGTAGTTAACTGAATAGGTTCAGACCAGTTCTCCATGTTTAAAGAATTTGAGTACCAAATATCACCATTACCAGACCTGTTAGAACACCATACACACCAATATACACCATTTGAGTCCTCGATTAAAAAAGGATCTTCGTCACGAAGAGGGCCAGTAGTGAGTTGAAAACTGACGCCTTCCAAATCCCCCTTTTGTTCTTCCATACATCCACTTAACCCAACACAGATAAACAAAACAATTATTCCGATTATTGGTAATTGTTTTTTCATTTTTTCTCCTCCATTTTCAAATCTTCTGAAAAATTAAATAGTTTCTGCTCTAGAAAAAATATAGACTTTAGGTGCAAAGCTGAAAATTTCGCTGGTATTATAAACAAAAATATTACAACTATCAGTTCTGCTCATCCCTATAAAACCAAATCAGACAATTAACAAATTTAGATAGAATCTAACCGTTCAATTTCAAGAATTTTGACCATTAAACCCCACATGTGAAAACTATACTTATTCAATAACACTCTAACTTTAAATTTAACTCTTAGACCATCCTCTTTAAATTCAGATGGTAAATTATTTGGGTCTAATTTATTAGACCCATAATAGCTTTCATCTGATATTATACCATAAAATCCACCCTCAAAATCATTGTACACAATTGTTCCTTTTCCTTCAATAATTTGTTTTTCAAGACACCCACTCAAAACAGCGGATAAAACAATAACTATTACAATCCCAAGGAGCATTTTCTTCATATTTTTCCCCGTTCCTCTAAAAATAACTTATTTATATATAAAATATTCTTTGTAAAAAATGTACAATATGACTAATTAATTCCAAAAAACAATTTTTCGTACATATTAACAGAAAATCAAGTAATTAATAATTAACTAGGTTTATTGAACTAAATAAGTGTTAATTGTTTGTTTTTCAACATCTTTATATATGACTAGATTCCATTTTTCAATTGATGGTAGCTAAAAAGCTCACAAAAGAAAACCGTGAACATATAGTTAAAATAATAGATGAGGGTCATCAGATTAAAGATTGTGCAAAAATTATTAATAAATCTAGAATATATAATATAATTGTTGGGGTCTGGTTTGGTAAAGAAAGGTTAGATTCTTAGGAAGAGATTCCATTTTTTCATATCCTTTCCTCCCTCTATAAACTAGACCCCATAATCTTAAATTTTTTTATAAAAATATTTATAAAATATTGATCAATTACATTATTGATTAAGGGGTGCAGAGACCTTTTGAGGAGAAAAAAAGTGATTATAACTGGATGAGGAAAGGATGGGATATTTCTACTTAAAATCTCTACAACCCCAATATTTTAAAGATATAACTATGATTTATATTTTTCCAAAGTGTAATGTCAAGTAACATTCCTTAGAACTCTCTTCCTTTTCGTTACATTAATATTCACCTCGTTTATATTTTCATCGGCAAGGGCTTAATCCACAGACATTCCTGGGTGCTCAAGGGCA
>CAYFVP010000123.1:0-7521 GCA_964346655.1 uncultured Thermoplasmatales archaeon | reverse complement strand
AAAAATATCAATATTTTTTGTAAAGAACATCTGCATCCCATCCTCAATAAATGATGGAATCGATGTTCTTCTATCTGTAATTTACGGTGGATCTAGAAAAAGTGCAAAAGTCTTGAATTTATTGTTAATTTTAAAACTCAAATTTATCACTAAAAATATTTTTTAAAATAAAATTTCGGACAACATCAATATCTGAGTCCAAATAAATTGCACCAATAACAGCCTCAAGTGCATTTGCTAGATTTGTTGGATTTCTATTTCCATTTTGTTTTATTTCACCTTTTCCCAAAAATAAAAAATTTCCAATATCAATTTGTTTTGCTTTTTTTGCTAAAAGTTTGTTATTGACAAGAGATGATCTTCTTCTAGTAAGTTCCCCCTCAGAAAAATATTTATTGGTTTTGTATAACTGTTCAACAACTACAAAACTTAAGATACTATCACCTAATAATTCCAGTCTTTCATTGAATTCAATTGGTTCTGAGGCTTCATAGGCATATGTTTTATGAGTTAAGGCATGTATTAGTAATTCTTTATTTTTGAATTTATAGTTAATCAACTTTTCAAATGGTTTTATTGTTTTCGTGTCCATTTTAAAAACCTGTACCGTCAAATAATTGATGAAATATTTGATATGTAAATAACTTTTTTGTCCATAAATTCCCAGCTTATTTATTATCTAACCATGATTTATTAAAATATCTATAGTTCTTTAAAAAATAATATAATCAATAATATTATTTACTATTTCAGAATCATCAAAAACAGTAGTTAAATCATCCTTATTTTTAAAAGGTCTATTAGCAAGAATTCGTATAGCTCTTTTATCTCCAATTCCAGGTATTGCACAAATTGTTTCTTTTGATGCTTTGTTTATATTGATTGGAAAAGGAACAGCAGTTATTGATCTAAATCCATAATCAACAACCTTAACATTAATAAATTTATTTAGAGGAAGAATTCCAGGTAATCCTATTAGCAAAGGATAACTACCAACCTGCCGTCCAAAAGTCAATTTTCCATTGTATTTCTCGGTATAAACATCTTTAAGTAAACAACCAACTGGAAGAAGTCTTTTAAGCAGTGGACGCTCAATATTTTCTTTAACTTGTCTTTTAAAGTTCTTAAAAAATCTTTTATTTTTATATACTATTTTACTACCAGTTTCATACATTCTTGTTCCAGGTATAGGAATAATTTGCCTTAGATTAATTCTTCTTAAAAGCAAGTTTTGATTTAATATATCTTTTAAGAATTTATAGTTTAAAATATAGGTTTTTTTTGTTTCCCCAATAAGACCAAAAACAAAATTAAGGCCTGGTAAAAGCTCAGGCATACCATTAATTCCTATTTTTGATCCGATTTCATTTAAAATAACTATTGCATCTATTACCTCTTTACTGGAAGCTTTAAGATTATTTTTTTTAATAACAACCGGATCAACACTCTCGACACCAAATGCTGCAACATCACCTGGAGTATGATATTTTATTATGGTTTTAGCAATTTGTCTGCTTTCTTTTGGATATCGAGCAATAACTCCGGGATTTGCATTATCAATATGAAATGTTTTTAAATCTGGAGCAATAGTTCTAATTCCTTTAAATAGGTTTTCAATTGCAACAGTATTTGGCTTTGGAAATTCATCTTTTCCAGCATCTTTTCCCATATATGAAAAAATACAGGGTTGATTACCAAGACGAATATGTCTTATTCCATAATTATACAAGGCTTTAACTTCATCAACAATGTCATTAATTGGTCTAAAATCAGGTAAACCTTTTAATGATTCACTACAAAAAGAACACCCGCCAACAATACTTCTTGCACATCCTCTATAGGTTTCAATTTCAGTTATTAAATAATCAGGAAAATTAGGATGTTTAGAAACAATTTTTGATCCTTTTATTGCAAAATCTCTAATTTCTTTTGCATTCTTTCGACATTTAGATGTATCAACATTTTCAACTTTAAAATTATTTTTTATCAAATCAGATATTACAATCTCAGCGTCACCTTTAATTACTAAATCAAAAATTTCCTCAACAAATCTAGTTTTTCTCCCCCCTGTAATTCCAAAACCATACTTTGCAGCAGGACCGCATAAAATTTTCAGAGGTGTCGATAATTTATTTACAATTTCTGCAATCTCATTAGGACTAACGGGATATCCAGATATATATCTGCCTGGCACAGCCATTCCTGCAATTATAATAATTATATCAGATTTTGAAAAAATGTCAAAAAAATTTTTATTATTTCGAAATTGTTCAATTGTTATATAAGATATTTTAGCAAATTTATCAAAATCTAAGATTGCTCCAGTTATATATCTTGGATAAGGACTAATGTATGGTGGTACACCCAAGCAGGTTGGTTCGTCAATATATCCATCAAGAATTGATATCCTTTGCATTTTTTATATTAATTATAACTTTAATGTTCTATTTTTATTTTATCAAAATAATGGGAATCTATTTAAATCGTTAAAAGATAAGGAAAATTAGAGTTGGTTTATGGGAGAGTAGGACCCTGGATTTGTGATCATATGGAGGAAATTAAAGAAGGTATTAATATTTCTAAAACATATAATAATAGAGTTACAACAGGTATAGATAAACTTGATAATCTTCTATCTGGTGGACTGCCAGAAAATAGTATAACACTTGTATCTGGAACACCTGGTTCCGGTAAAACAATTTTGTGTTATCAATATATATGGGAAGGAATAAACAATAACGAAAAATGCCTCTTCATAACTTCAGATGAACGCGTTTCTTATATCATTGAACAGGCAGCTCAATTAGGTTTTGATTTTAAACCTTTTATTGAGCAAGGACTTATGAAATTTCTTTATTTGGACATTGATAAAACTGGAATTTATAAAGAAGTTGAAGAGGAAATCAAATCAGGTTCCTACTCAAGAGTAGTACTTGATTCTCTAACACCTATTTCTGAAGTCCCAGTTTGGATTTCTGGAGTCCATGAATTATTTCCACAAGAAGGTGCAAAAGATACTACTAAATATCCATCTGGTTCAATACCGGCAACTCGTATGCATATACGTCGAATTATGACTCTGCTTTCAAAGGATAACTGTACAGCACTAATTACATCAGAAATTCCTGAGGGATCTCGTAGTCTTTCTCGTGATACAGTTTCTGAGTTTTTAGTAGATGGAATAATTCTATTGGACATTGATACAACAATGGGTAGAAGAAAACTTATAATTCGAAAAATGAGATCTACAAATCATACTTTAAAACCGCATGATATTACAATTACTGAAGGTGGTATAAAGTTCTTATAAAATATTTTCTTTTTAATTTCTAAAATATTTTAAATTGAATTTTCTTTAAATGCTAAATTTTTATTCATAAAAAGCCTTTTAAATAATTAATATATTAACATCGTTAACAATGGAGGTGGAACTGAGATGAGGGATGATCCAATTGCTTCTGTTCTTGATGACTTACTTAGACTTGATGATATTCTAGCATGTATGGTTGCTAGACAAAACATGATAAGTGTAATGCCAAGCGCTGGAACTGAAAGTTTTAAATCTGATGTTCATCAGATATGGGATATACTACACCGTGCCATGGATGATGTTTTTACAGTAATTCGCGAATATTCTCAAACAGGACTGGGTGAGATGGAGTTCAGGATGCAAGCTTATGAAGCATTGTTTTACATTTTTCCAGATACAGAGAACGCCTTGGTAGCAATTATCCCTGCACTTGCTAATAAGGGTTTAATCGAAGTTGAGATGGAGAATGCAAGACGAGAAATATTAAAGATAATGAAAGAAATTGAAGAGGGAAATATTGTAACTACTCATTAAAATTAAAAAATTATAAGGAGCAAATATGACTGAGTCGATGTTTGAAGCAGCTGTTGGGATGTCACGTAAATGGGATGCACGTGAAGCTGGAAGAGAAGTTGCACGATCAACAATAGAAAAGTTAAAAATGCCTCCAAAATTTTTCTTATTGTTTTCTACGATTCATTATGAAAAAAATGGTGGATTTGAGGAATTTCTAAATGGAGTATGGGATGTATTACCAGAAGGAACACCCTTAGTTGGAGGAACAATTGCTGGATTTATGAATAATTACGGTTGTTATACAAGGGGAACAACAGCTTTAGCAGTATCATATCCAAATATGGATGTTACAATTGGAGTTGGAATGAATACAAGAAAAAATCCAAAAAAAGCAGCTAAGGATTTATCTCAGATAATTCTCAAAGATAAAGAAAAATCAAAATATCAACATCCTTTTTTATTCTGTATTTTACCGGGAGGCACAGTTCCTAATTTATTTGGGTATGGTAGAAAAAAAGTAATTAAATCTGGCATGGTTAGTAAAATTGCATTGAGTTTATTAGATCAATCTATTAAACTTGTACAAACGGGTCCTGGACGAGAAGAAGAAGTATTTGATGTTTTAGGTGAGTATTTAAAGGAATGGAACATTTTGGGTGGCAGCTCAATGGATGACCTGATACAGTCCAGAAGCTTTCAATTTTTAGGAAATACTGTACATACTACAGATATTGTAGGGCTAGGCATAAAAAGCGATCTGAATTATGAAATAATAACAAAGTATGGTTTAAAGAGAACTGGAATAAAAATGCATATAACAAAAAAGGGATTAAGAGATTGTGTTATAAGGGAAATTGATGGAAAACCAGCAACCAAAGAATTTCTTAAAAGGATCAATTGGCCCGAAGATTTTTTGGATGATAGACTGTATACAAAAACGTTTTATTATCCATTGGGGTATGAACATAAAGGTGTATTAAGACCACAGATAATTGGTGCATTTTTGGGAGATAATATTGCATGTGGATATAGCATTAAAACTGATGATATTGAAATTTTATCTGCTTCAGGAACATCACTTATAAATGCAATGAACGAATGTGCCAAAGAAATTCAGATTTATAACCCTAAAATGGTTGTAGGTGTGGCATGTGCAACACAATTAGAAACACTTGGAAGTGAAGTTTATCAGGCACATGATAAGTTCAAAGATTTTTTTTATGATGTTCCATATGTTGTAGGATTTTATGCTGGTGAAGAGAGTTATAGCCCAAAGACTCCCGCAAAACAGCTATATGATAGTTTTAATTTATCATGTTTTTATTAGCTGTTATCATGTTAAATTTAAAATCATTGAAATAAACTCTTCTCTTTCTCTTTTTTTTACCTTTTTATTGGAAAATATGGTATAAACAATTTCTTTTAATTTTAGTAGTTCACTCATATTTTCTCCCATAGTTGTATTTATGTAATGCTTGCTCATCCATCTTTGTTGATATTCATATAAATTTTCTTTTTCCCAATTATTTTTTTCTAAACATAAACAAGTTGTTTCTCCGGCTGCTATACCTGAAATCATCGAGGGACATATTCCTTCCCCTGTAATTGGATCGACCATTCCAGCTGCATCTCCTACAAGAATAAGTCCATCAGTAACAATTTCATTAACATCTCTTGGTCCTGTTGTTGGGATACCTCCACCCCTTTTTTCAATTATACAATAATTATTCCCTAATAGATTGTCTATTCTTGGATATTTATTAATAAAAAAATTTAATGCCTTTTTGGCACTGGCTTTTGACGTTACTCCAACCCCAACATTTGCTTTTTTATTTTTCGGAAATATCCATGCATAACCCATTGGAAATTCCTCACCAAAAGCTATATGGAACTTATTTGCTTCAGAAAGATTGGGGCATTCTAATAATAGTTCATAACATTTGCAAAATTCATTTTCTTTCCACTTAGTTCTAATTCCAGCCCATCTACCAACACTGCATTCAAAGCCATCCGCTCCAATAACTATTTTAGTTTCAATATCTGCTATTCCAATATCTGATTTTG
Organism: uncultured Thermoplasmatales archaeon; assembly: GCA_964346655.1. Lineage (GTDB taxonomy): Archaea > Thermoplasmatota > E2 > DHVEG-1 > DHVEG-1 > CAYFVP01. The sequence goes on along the minus strand of CAYFVP010000123.1, from coordinate 1,631 downwards.
TGTTAATTAACCATTTTTTTCCTTTTTTTTTCATTCCAATAGCTTTGGTAGCTGTTAATAGTTTTGCTCCAGCGGTCTCTGCTTCTAATGCAAGATATTTATCAAAAATAGTCCTATTTACAGTATATCCCTTCCATTGTTCTGTTTCTAATTCATATATCTCATCATAAAAATAGATTTTCGTCCCATCTATTATTTGCTCTATAAATGAATCATCCTTCTTTATTCCAGTATCTCGAAATAAGAATTTGTTAATCCCTTCAGCACATCTGACAGGATAACCGATATTTTTATTTCGTTCAATTATGACAACATCTGCATTTTTTTCTGCTGCTGTTTTTGCAGCCATTGATCCAGCTGGACCTGCACCAACAATCAAAACATCACATTTCATTTATAAGCCCTAACAGTTTTGATTTCAATTCTTCATAATTCATATTTTCAGAGGCTTCAATCTCTTCTGTAGTAAGTAATTCAGATACAATTCCAAAAAATTGAAGATATTTTTCTTTTCCTTTTTTAGTAAATAAATATCCTATAACATCCTGTAATTTCTTTGAAATTTCAAAATGTTTATTTAATACATTTTTAACCTCGTTTAGATAATGATCATTATCGATGTTCTTTTTTGTATGAATACTAAATGCAAATTTTCCTGCAATATTACCACAAATAATTGAAGGAATTATTCCCTCAATAAATGGTTTCAGATTCTGATTTGCAGCATCACCGGTAAGAATAACATTTCCATATATCCATTTATCAGTTAAGTCATTCCAAACTGCTGCTTTTGACTTATCAATAATAATATCTGCATTTTTTGTTTGTTTTTTTACATGGGGGATTTCTAAAAATTCGTCAAAATATTTTTCTAATTCTTTTTTAGGGTATATTCCACCAACACCAATATTTGCAATATGTTTTGATTTAGGAAATATATATGCATATCCACAAGGTGTAAATTCTCCTGTAAATATCTGCTCAAGATGAGGTTTATATAAATCCAGATTTTTCATCTCCATTGAATAAACATCAGCAATATCTCCACTTTTTGGATGATAAAGATCAAGTAATTTTAATACAGTAGATTCACATCCATCAGCAGCAATTACAACTTTGGGGAGAATTTCAAAGAGTTTTTCTTTTTTCTTCACTATAGCTTTTCTGACAATATCATCATTATCAAATTCAAGTTCAATTAATTCAGTATCTGTAAAGAGTTCTGCACCATTTTTTACAGCAAGATTAGATAAATATTTATCAAATCTTTTTCTATCAACACTATAACCTTTGAAGTGATTACCAGTTTTTTCTATAGATATATCATCAACCCAAAAAAATAAGCCCTCAAATTTCCAAATTAATTGCTCCTGTGGTATTCTAAATGGTAAATATTGAAATAGATACTCTCCAATTCCTTCAGCGCATTGAACCGGTAATCCAATTTCTTCTTTTTTATCAATAAACACAGTTTTTGCGCCATTTAAACAAGCAGAACGGGCAGCACTACTGCCTGCAGGTCCTGCACCTACAACTAAAACATCACATTCGATAGTTGTCATTTAAATTATAGCTATTATTATTTTTAATAAAAATGTTATCAAAATTATTAACATGTCACTAATTTAAGC
>CAYFVP010000122.1:0-2211 GCA_964346655.1 uncultured Thermoplasmatales archaeon | reverse complement strand
TATAATTCGTTATTCCTGCAGTTGTTAGAACTGTTTCCAATATTGAAGGAGGTCATCTTACGTCTAATAAGATAGCTCTGTCAGTTGGAATCATATCTCTTTTCATCTTGTCAGCAGTGGCTCCATTAACCTTTGGAATTAATGTAAAAACACCAATTGGAACAGAGACAATAACAACCGATGGTGGACCTATGGATTCCCCTTGGCCTATGTATTGTCATGATGCTCGTCATACTGGTAGGAGCCCTTATAGTACTTCTGGTAATGTTGGTTTTAATATGTGGTGGTTTAAATGCAGGTTACATATTACAGGTTCAGCTGTAATTGACAATGATGGGATTATATATTTTGGCAATCATTATGGAAATTTTTATGCTATGCATCCTAATGGTACAATAAAATGGAAATATGATATAGGAGGAAGTGTTGAATCCACTGGTCCAGCAATTGATGAAAACGGTATAATATATGTGGGAAGTGCACATAGAAAACCAGATTATTTATTTGCTATATATTCAAATAATGGAACAGTTAAATGGACATATAAAACTGTAATGGAGATCTATTCTTCACCTGTTATAGCTGATGATGGAACAATATATTTTGGTCACGATACACAGGAATATCCATGGACTGGGTATATTACTGCTTTATATCCAAATGGGACATTAAAATGGAGATACAAAACAGATAATGTTATTCATTCTGATCCAGCAATTGGGCTTGATGGAACAGTTTATTGTGGTTCTCACAATGGTAAACTTTATGCATTAAATCCTAACAATGGTACGTTAAAGTGGAAGTTTAGTACTGGTGATTGGGTGGGTCGTGGTCCTTGTATCGCTGATGATGGTACGATTATTTTTGGTTCTTGGGATGGGCATCTTTATACATGTTATCCTAATGGCACACTTAAATGGAAAACAGGTGTTGGCGCTGTGACAACTCCAGTATTAGGAAATGATGGTACCATTTATGTGGGCAGTAATCATTTATCTGCTGTTGATCCTGATGATGGTTCTATTAAATGGCAATATGATGTCCCAGGAAGTATAACAGGTGGTAATCCGTGTGTTTCAGCTGAAGGAATTATTTATTGTGGAACAAGAGATCCTGGTTATCTTGTTGCTGTGAATCCAGATGGCACTGAGCGTTTGAGGAAGTATATCGGAGATTGCTATTTTGCTCCTATTATCGGGATGGATGGAACAGTATATATTGGTACATCTGTACAAGAAGAAATTGAACCTGGTGCATTCATTTCTGTTGGTTATCTTTATGCTTTTAATGAAATGGATACTGATGCTCCAGCTAAACCTGTGATAAATGGTCCAAGAGAAGGAGCTGCTAAAACAATAATTGATTACACCTTTAAATCAACATCACCACTTGGAAATGATGTCTACTACTATATAGATTGGAGCGATGGCGACTGGAGAAAAGATTGGTGGCTTGGACCATATAATTCAGGTAAAAAAGCAGTAATTAGTCATACTTGGTCAGAACCTGGAACCTATACAATTAAATCTCGTTGTAAAGATATTGATAATCTTTGGAGTGATTGGAGTGAGTTTAAGGTTACTATTCCCAGAAACAGAGCATCATATAATTCTTGTTGGTTGAGATTTTTTGATATGTTTTCGATACTACAAAAAATACTAAATTATATTTTGTAAAATAGGATTAATCCCATCTAAAAGTTTTATATACCCTTTATCTGATTTGAATATTGCAATATGAGGGAGGACTTATGCAGAAAAAACTATATTGTAAAACCCTTGCAATAGGGATTATTGTATTGTTTATAAGTGCTGGTATTCATCCTGCTTTTGCTGTAGAGGATAAAACCTCTGATGAATCATTAACTATCGATTCTGAAAATGAAAATCCAGTTACTACAACTGGAGAGGTATATGAAAATACTTATTGTTTTGTTATGGGAAAATCAAAAAATTCGTGGTACTATGGCGACAAGGTTTTTAATCGTCTCTTTATAGGTTTTAAAGATACAATTACTTTTGGATATTGTCCTTTGTTTGGTAAAATTTGGACTGATGAAGGATGGATTTATACTAGCAACGTTATTAATAAATGGGGATATATTGGTTATTTTTATGGAGCAAATGGAAAAATTTGGGATTGGATTCCTCATGGGTATGGATATTTTTATATTGGAATTAAAAATTTCAGAGGAATAGCATTTGTTAAAAA
>CAYFVP010000121.1:0-63982 GCA_964346655.1 uncultured Thermoplasmatales archaeon | reverse complement strand
CTACTATCAACTTCTTTACAATTACAATCCTCAACACTCTCATTATTAGATATAGTTGATTTAGTATCAACTGATATAGCAGATGATACACTAACACCAATTAGAAGCAAGATTATGCTAAAGGTGATGGTTTTCTTGCATATGTTTTTCATATTCCACCTCCACTTTCTAATAGGGATATGCATATTACTGGCATTGGAGAAAATGGAGGAAAAGGATCATCACAATCATAAATTGTCATTAATACGAGAATGGACATAATAATACTAAAAAGTGCCCCTATAATAACCCAATATATATTTTTCAAATTATAATTATCAGTATCTTCTAATAATTCTATATAATGACCATAAATATAAGAAATTATAATAAGAATATCTAACAATAGATTACAAATATCTGAATCACTACCATAAATAGAGTATGTTAAATCTATCAGCTCCTTACTTTTCCCATTTAATTCTGGATTATTCCTTGATAATACAAGTAATAATTTACTATAAACCTCAAATCTATTCAGCAACCTTTCTACTTTTATTAAATCAGTTTTACTGACTTCCTTACATTCTATACATTCTTCTTCACTTGCCTTATTAACCATAGATTGTTTAGTATCTACAGCAAAAGCAGAAGAAACACTAACTCCAACAAACAGCATACATATGAAAATCCCAATTAACTTTTTCTTCATACCAAATTGCCTCCTCTTATTTACAATATTCATATCTGATAAGTGGTATATAAAACTTTTAGCAAATTACGAGATTACCACTATATTTTGAAAACTACAGATTTAATACTACAAGATTGAACAGAACCGACTTGGCAATCTTTTTACCTTCACTTCGGTTCGAAATAATTCTTTTTTTTTCTAAAAAATCCTTCAATTCTTTCATTTTTTCCTTTTCTATATTCCAGATTTATAACAAATATTTATTTAAAATAACTATTTTATTTTGCTAATTGGCTAATTAGCGCCCCTCTCTTTATAATCTGGACATTTAGATATGACATCATCTCTTGATTTATTCCAAGCATCCATATCAAATTTAATTCTATTTTTCTTATCCATTTTTCCCATCACCAATACACAAAATATAAAATCTGAAAAAATAAATTTTGAATTTATTTTTTATCTTCAGCCATATATTTTACAAGTCTTAGATATATAGATTCTTCAGAGATTAGCTATTCACCACACCAATAATCTTTTCTAACAATATGTGGATTTAGATTTTCATTTGGCATCAGGTTCATCATCAACTATCATTACCTTTGAACTCATAATTATCTAAATTTTATTTTTTACAACCAAAACTGAACATGGTGCATTTTTAACAACTTCCTTTAAGACACTAGTGTTTAGAACCTTATTAATTCCTCTTGACCTATCTTGATTTCCCATGATAATTAAATCACCTTCTTTTGCAAATTTTACAATTTCTTCTGCAGGTTTTCCAGTGATAAGTTGTGTATCGATTTTTATATTAAATGCCTCAGCAATTTTTTTAAAATCCTCAAGAAAAGCTGCTGCCTCTTTTCTTAATTTTTCTTCAATCACAACAGAAGATATGAATTGATGGGTATCATTAACTGTAATAATTTTTGCTTCAATTCCCAATAATTTAGCTAAATAAGCACCCTGTTTTACTAAATTTTTTGATTCTTCATTGTTATAAACAGGAATAATTATGCGTTTAATCCCTTCCATCCTCATTTCTCCGTCAATTAGGATATAAATAATTACCTATGAAAAAACTTCTGAATCTAAATCCTAATTGTTGTACTTAAATGTTTCATTTTCGATTAGCATATGCCATATACAGTTCAATAATTTTCTACTTGCAGCAACTATAACCGTTATTCTTACCTTTTTTATTCATAAGTTTAACTATGAAAAAACTTTTCTATATATAATAAATGATTTAAGAATCTAATATCAAAACGAAACGAAAATAGTTATAGAAAGATATATATTGAAATAGAATAGGATGATCTCGTAATTTAATAAAGGTAATAAAAATTATCTAAAAAATACTATATTTTTATTTCAAATATGATATTTTATAAAAATATATTAACTCCTTTTTATTATCTTTCTGGAATAATCTCTATATATGGTGCACAATGAAATATAAACCTTATGAATGGCAAAATCGACTTATAAATGTATACAATGGAAAAGGTGTTATCAAGGCATTTGCAGGAACAGGAAAAACTTATGCATCAATCCTTTTAATTAAGAATATGGGTTATAAGAAAATAATAATAGGAGTACCAACTAAAAAACTTAAAAACCAGTGGATGGAAGAATTAAAACAACACAAAGTCAATAATTTTTTAGTTGAAACATTTCATATTCTTTCAAAAACCAAATCAGCTGGTTTAAAGTGTGATATACTAATTGTGGATGAATGTCATAGAAGTACAAGTCCGGTATTTCACAGATTATATGAAAATATTACTTATAAAAATATATTAGGCCTTTCTGCAACACCAAATAAGGCATCTATTGAGTATTGTGGAGATATTATAATAGATGTACCTTTAGAGGATGCTCAAATAAGTGATTTCAAGGTTTATTTTCATGCAATTGATCTAACACCTTCTGAACAAAGCCAGTATGATGAATACTCAGAAGCAATTGGAAGAATTTTAGGAAGAATGAGACGGTCAGATGAAGACGAGAAATGGACATTTAGAGAAAAACTTGATGCAATGATTTTTAGGAGAAGAAGCCTTGTTTATAATGCTGAAGAAAGAATTCCTAAAGCAGTTGAACTATTGAAAAATAACAATGATAAGCCAACACTTCTAATATGTAAAAGGATTGATCAAGCAAATATTATTTCCAAAATTACGAAATATCCAGTTTATCATAGTGAAAAACCTGATGAAAAGGCACTTGATGATTTTCATCATGATAGAATTCCTGCATTACTATCTGTTGGAATGCTATCAGAAGGTTATGATAAAAGAAATATTCAATGTTTAATAATTGTGTCTACTGCAATTACTGAAGCCTATCATATACAAAGCATTGGGCGAGCAGTACGACTTCCTGACAATGCTGATATTCATATAATTCTTGCAAGAAAAACAACAGATGAGAAACTATTACAATTTAGATACATGTACAAGCATGAACTTGTTGGTATTTTTTCACCAAGGGCATTAAGACCTAAAAATCCATGGATAGAACAATATTATCTAGCAAATGAATATTCTATTGATACTGAAGGTAGGATATTTCAAAAAACATCAGAAGGAAAATACTTTTTTAAAGATAATCCTATATCATCATCACTTCAAAGGCTTTTTAATTATAGAGCTGGAAAATTTAGGATTAATAATGATAATTTAGTACTTGCAAAAATCGGGGGAAAAATAACTTCACTTGGGGTACTTCAAGAACCTTTAGAAAAAATAGAACCTACAAAGTTTAAACCAATATATAAAAATAGTTAGACCTATTAATCAATTAAATACAAAATAGTTAAATATCGGTTGTCAAATCATATACTAGAATTTTAATCTGGAGGTTAAATAAGATGAGAGCAAAATATGTAATATCCATTTTATGTGCATTTATAATAATAATTAGTTCTGCAAGTGCCTATGCATCATGGCAGTTGCACAAAGAAAATAATATAAAAGCTGATTCGGTCCTAAAGATAAAAGAGAACGCCATGACAGTACTAAATCCGGAGAAGGGAATTTTTAAGGCTGAACTTGGTATGAAAACTAAAGAACCATTTATTTATCTTAAGGGAAATTACCTGATGAAAAATAAATATTATGTATGTAATGGAAATGCTATTATCAAAGATAAAGAAGGGAAATTCAGTGGTATATTTAAGGGAGAATATTTTGAATTAAAAATTATAGTAGAAGAAAAACCATTTATTATCAGTGGTAAATATAAATTAGATGAAAATAAGGAAAATTTTAAAGGTTCATGGATATGGAAGGATGAGAAAAAAGAAATAGGCTGGATAACAGGAACATTCAATAAAAAAGATCCAGATTCAAAAACATTCCTAGGGGAAGGTATTTTTAATGCTGAACTTGGTAGAAGAGGAAGTTTTGAACCCTTTGTGCTTCTAAATGGAAACTATCACACTAGGATACGATTCATATTAGTTAAAGGCAACGCAAGGGCAGGGGAGAAAATGGGGCGTTTCCGCGGAATATTTTTTGAAAATCACTTTATAATCCAGACATTTACTGGTAGAGGAAACATTCTAATTTTTGGGAGATGTGTTTATGATGAAACACATACTCATATCACAGGTGTTTGGATAGGGCGAGGCATTCCAATTAGAGGATGGATTACAGGAACTTTTACAAGATAAGAATAAAATTATTATCTCTTTTTTTTTCTTTATTTTTCAAATTTATAACAATTTTATGTTTTATTAAAGCTATAGATATTAGTAATAAATTTCAATAATTTTAAATATAAAATTATATTACTACCTCATAAAAAATTTTATCGGGGGAAATAAAAAAATGAAAACAAAAATAGTATGTATCTATCTTTGTATGATATTATTAATACCAGTTATATCAGTGATTGCAGCAGCAAATCAACCGCCAACTGCTCCAGATATTAGTGGACCGTCATCTGGAAATGCAGGGGCAACACTCACCTACACATTTACTTCAACAGATCCAGATAATGATGATTTAACGTATTGTATTGAGTGGGGCTGCGGCGAAAATATTTGTACAGATCCTTATCCCTCAGCTGAGCCTGCAACAGCTTCCCATAAATATGCGGCAGGAGATTATACTATCAGAGCATATGCATCAGATGGTCAGGCTGATAGCGATTGGTCAGAAAAAGATATTACTATTCCACGAAATAGACCAGTAACATACATGTTGTTCCAACGAATTTTACAGCAATTTCCAAATGCATTTACATTACTTAGATACATATTTGGTTTATAAAACCAAAAAATCTTAATTTCTCTTTTTTTTTTTATCAAAAATGAGGGTTTTTAAATTATAAAAATAAACTTATAATAGTAAGTTACTCCTCATATTAATTATTAACACAAACCAAAGCAATAATACTAATTTTTAGTTAATTAACAAATAGTTAGAAATAAAAATATGATTTTATTTACACAATACTATGAAACCAATAATTAAAAAACCATCTGAAGATGAAAAACAAGCTGCCAAATTGTGGCCTATTTGGGAAAAAGAGATATCAGAATTTCCTTGGGAATATGATACAGATGAAACATGTCTGATTTTAGAAGGTAAAATAACTGTTACAAATGAAGAGGGAGAAGAATTTCATTTTGGAAAGGGAGATTATGTTATTTTTCCAAGGGGTATGAAGTGTAGCTGGAAAATAAAAGAAAATGTAAGGAAGCACTACAAGCTAGGATAAAATATCAGCTTATTATTGTCAATAGTTGAAAAATTTAGAAAAAATATTTTCAATATAATCTAATAGGCTCCCATTTACGGTTATATCCAACATAACCTAAAACTCCAAAAAAAGATGTTCGGATATAACCCTTTTTTATATACCTTCTTGGGGAAGTTGAAACAAATGAATTTATATCAAATTTTAATTTCCCTAATTTTAATAATTTTCTTTGAAAATCTATTTCATCGGCGAGTTCTATTTCTTCATTCCAACCACCTGTTTTTTTAAAATTTTTTCTTGAAGTATAAACAAAAGGTGTATACATTGGTCCAAAAAACCTTGGCCATTTATTTAAAATTAAAGTTTGCATCTTTGAAATAACTTTTTCTTCAGGTGGAATTATTTTACATGTACCACCACAATATCCTTCATCTAGATATTTTATTGATCTTGATATTGCATTTGAGCTTAGACAGGAGTCTGCATCGAGAAAAGCTAAATATTCACCTCTGGAATTTTTTACACCAAAATTTCTTGCTGCTGATGCATTAATTTTATTTGTAAAAGATATTACAGAATCAGTAAATTTTTTTGAAATATCATAAGTCGCATCACTGCTTTTATTGTCAATAACAACTATTTCTAAATTTAAATAGTCTTGTTTAATTAAGGATTGCAATGTTTTTTCAATGAATAATTCCTCATTATGAGCTGGAATTATAACCGAACATGTTTTCATTTTTTTAAAATCAATTTGTTAATAGATAATTAATATTTTCTAATAAACAAAAAAGGACCATATTTATAGTCGATAGTTTTAAGTATGGAAATGTTAGTTTCTGGAATAATTTAAAAATTACTAGAGATATTAAGTTAAAATGAAGGCCTATACTGAAGGTGAAACTTGTTTGATTATTTCATATATCTGAGGTGGGATTTATGGAGAATCATATGAAAATAGTGATATTATTTCTTATAATAATTAATATTTTATTAACTGGTTGTAATGAAACAACTAATAATAAAGGAAATAATACAACAGATTGTTTAACTCCTGAAGAAATTGATAAACTTGAACTTGATTTCTATCAAATGCGAAATGAACTTGCAAATTATTTAAATGATACCGAATTAAACTTTTCAAACCAATCTAATACATCTCAGCAAGGAGTTTTAACTGATTTGGGAAGACAGAAGAGACTTGAGTATGAAGAGTTTAGAGATAACTATATGGATATTGCTTTTAAAAAATGTAAAAAAACTGATGGGACAGCTTTAGAAAGTGGAAATGTTGTTTGGTTGAAAGGAATTGATCTTATAAAGTATGAAATCCATCCTGAATATTTCCTTGGTTTACCTATTGAAAGCAAATCCCGCTGGATTTATGAAGAGCCAGATTATTTGACAGGGGAAACAACAAATTTTGTTGAATATAGATATTATGATAAAGTTGATAACAAGAGCGTTACTGCACAAATCCAAGCATGGCATGTTGGAACAGAAGAGGATCAATGGCAATGGCTTGCAAAGGAACAATACTTTAAAAATGTCAGTTTTGAATCTGGAGAGCTAGTTGGTTCTACCATTTATTATACCAATGATTATGTAGACGATTATGGATGGAGATATAAGGGAATTTATTTTCAAATATTTGGATTTAAGGTCTATGCAGGTTATTACTCATATTCAGAAAATTTAGGAACTGATCCTGGCTATTTTAATAATATAGATTTCAATAAAGAAGATGCAAAAGATATTTATTTATATCTAGTTTATAAATTGGGTTACAATGATAATTAATCATTGATTTTTATAATAATTTTAAATAGAAAAGGTTTTTAACAGTACATCCTTTAAAATATAATTGATGAATAAAAAATTTACACCATTTTTAATAATCATTCTATTCATTTCTTATACAATTCCTTATGAGCACATTAATGCAAAAAAAGTAACTATCAAACTAGACGAAATAGTAAAATTAGATTCAATTCGAAGAGTAATCGAAGATGTTATTATAATTCCAGATAATGATCCCTTCTTTGGGATAATTGGTTCTAGCATTGCCTGCTGGTATGATGTAAACAATAAATCAGATGGATTATTGCCGTTAATTGTTCAATATAATGGAAAACTTGCCGAAAATCAAGAAAGATTCCTAGACAAATATATGGAATCTAAAGATAAAAAACTACTCATTTTAGGAAACACCTTAAATACAGAGTATAAAAAAACAGAAATTATTGGAGACGCTCCAAATGTTGCTTTAAAAGTAGCAACCCATGTTTTTACACAATCATCGACTGCATTAATACTTCCATATAATTCAAATGATGCATATAGACTTGGTCTTATTGCAAGTCCTATAGCAAGTTACCAAAACATTCCAATTCTTATTTATGATGAAAATCAATTTGAATTACAACAGGTTTGTAACAAACTAAATACAACTTTTGCTTATGTAATTGGAGATATACAGATTCAACTTTCAAATGTTAATCTAACATTTTTAAAAACAGAAGACGCAATACAAAACAAACTCATTAATATTATAAAAAATAGCTTTAAAAAGATTAATTATTTAACATTAACAAATCCATCAGATACCATTTCCCCTTATATTATTGATTCAAATATATCAATAATTAATGATCATGTCAATAATATTCAATTAACTCTTCTTGGAAAAAAATTTGATATTATTGGCCAAGATTTTAAAGAATACAAAATAAATATACCAGATGGAATAAATAGAGTTATAATCGATGGAAATATAAAAAGAAAAAACAGGCCAATAATTGATAAATTAAACCCTATTGATCCAATCATTTTTATGAAATTATATGACACAAAAGGTGATATTGTTTCATATTCCAGTAGCTTTGCCTATGATATTGGTAATACCTATCTTGAAACTCTCACATGTAATTCATCAGGCGAATACACACTTTTTGTAAAAATATACAATGGTTTAAAAGGTGGATATTTCATACAAAGAGGACTTTCTATTTTTAATTCAGATATTGAAATTATTATTAATATAACAAGTTTAGAAAGACCACATATGCCACTTATACCAAAATTATCGATAATTGCACCATATCTTACAAGTGCTCATGGCGGAATAATTATTGCAGATTCTGATTTTGAAATTACAACAGAAGAATACACAGCTGTAGCAGATGGTTCAGGATCAGGTCCAAGTTATAATGAAGAATTACACCCATTTAATAATCAAAAGGTAAATTATACTGTTCAAAAAATTAAAAAATTACTTACAATGCTAGATGAACATAGTATGTTAAGTAATTATCTAAAAGGACCTGCATGGCTAGCAATACTTGGTGGAACTAATATGATTCCAATGTATTTTTACGGACCTTCTCAGCAAGGACTGCCTGAAAGGGGTTTACCATCTGATAATCTGTATTCACTTGATTGGAATTTATCAGTTGGAAGAATTGTTGGATGGAACATTCAAGATGTGTCAATTTTAATTTCTCGAACGTTTTTTTACCAGAATATTTGTGGTAAATCAACAAAATTTAGAGATTGGCACAATCAATTTAGTTTTGTTTTTGGTGAGGGATTTGGTGAAACTGGAGGAATATTTCATCAAATACCGTATGCGCTTGAAATCATAAAATACGGTTTTAAACCAAGAATATTTGGAGATTTTAAAAATAGTAGACAAATAACTACACTTTTAAATGCCTACACTGGATCAAATTACATCGAGTACCTTGGTCATGGAGATTGGTTTTGGTTCACCCCCTCACTTTATGGTTTGGATTACTATTCAAAAGCAATAGATGTTGCACATGCAAAAAATTGGATTTTTAAGAGACCAAGTATTTTTCTTTCTTCAGCATGTCTTATGGGACGTATCGATGGAATACCACCAGAAATGAATATAGGTATGGCTATGCTTCATGCTGGATGTAATACCTTTATTGGCGCTACACGTGAAACAGGTTCAGAAGCAGGTTTAGAAACTTTTGAAAATCACCTTATTGTAGATAATTATAGCGTCGGAGAAGGTTTAAGAGGTGAAAAAAGAGTTGATAAGGAACTTCCAAACTATTTTGTTCGGACTTTATATGGAGACCCTGCTTTTAATCCATTCGAGCCAAACAATGGATTTAGTAATCAAGGAAGACCAAGTTTAAAATAAAAATAAAATTAAAGGTTTAAATTTATATATTGTTGTTATATATATTAAAGTGGGAGTAATTACCTATGAAAAAAGTTATTACAATATTTATTATCGTTGTTTTATTTGGAAGTATAACTGTTCAGTCTAATGACCTAATATATGAAACTCAAAGCAATTTACCACCCTATTTTTCTTATAGAGATATCGATGGTGTAGACTACACAACCCCTATTAAGGATCAATCACCAGCTCCTACTTGTGAAACCTATGCATTATGTGCTTGCCTTGAAACAATAATTCAGTATCAAACTGGTGAATTATTTGAACCAGATTTATCTGAATGTCATCTCTATTTTTATGCAGGTGGCACCTGTGCAGGAGGTGGTGTAAATGTAATAAATGCTGCAGAATATTTGATAGATTATGGAGTTCCTGATGAGGGTTGTTATCCTGATCCGCACAGGGCTTTTGATTATCCTTATGAAAGTCTGGAAGGTTGGGAGAATCGTACTGTAAAAATAACTGAGTTTGGATGGGTTGAACATGACGAACAGGCAATTAAACAGGCTCTTATTGATTATGGACCTTTAACAGTATGTATACATGTTTGGGAAGATTTTATTAAATATCGAAGTGGAGTATATGAGCATACTTGGGGTAAACGTGTTGGAGGTCACCTTGTTGCTTTAGTAGGATATGATGATTATAAAAGATGTTGGATTTTTAAGAATTCCTGGGGGAATGCATGGGGAGATAATGGTTGGTTCAAGGTTAGTTATGATACAGATATTTTTATTAACGGATGTTATGGTGGAGAGTCAGGTATAATGTATCTTGATGGAGTTTATGGTAATTTCAAACCTGATGTCCCAAAAATTGAGATTACAAAACCAAAAATATATCACACATACTTTTTTGGATTACAATTACCCACCATTCTTAGAAAACTTCCAATACAAAAGGCAGCCCCTAGACTTATTGGTGGTATGCAATTAACTTTAAGAGCAGAAAACACAAATAAAATAGAATTTTTTGTTGATGACAAGCTTGTTTATACTGATGATAGCCCACCTTTTAAGTGGAAAATTAGAGCTTCACCTGGTCTGCATGTTATTGAAACAATCGCCTATAATGATGTAAATATTTCTAAAGACATTGTGGATGTTTTTATTTTTCTATAATGTTGAACACACCTAATATTATTTAGGTTTATGTCTTATATAATCATAATTCATTTGGGAATTAGTTAATATTGAAAGTAAGAATTCCACGAACCAAAACCACTTTCGATCATCCATTACTGAGTTTGTTTTCTTGTTTTACCAACAAGTTCCCGATTTTACGATTAATATTACAAAGATTGGTATTATAATACTTGATAGATTTTGACATACATTTAATATACTTCCTACTAGATGTGAATATAAAAAAATGGGAGGAAATATTATGTCTGATAATGAGTTATTATCAGAAATCGTTAAACTTCTTTATAAAAATGGTAATAAAATGTTAAGTAGCAATCTTAGAAAAGAAATAGGCCTTGATTACATCAATTTTTTAATATGTATATCTAAACTTAAAGAGTTAGGATATATAAAAACAGATCACGGTCCTCAAATAAAATATCATAGAAACATTTATTTAACTGATGCGGGAAAAAAGTTTGCAAAGGAATAATTATATAGTATATTTTATTATAATAAAATTAGAATGGTTTATAGAAATTGGAAACAACCAAAAAATAAAATCAATATTATTAAAAATCATATTAAGAGTCAAAGAGAGATAAAAAAAATAAAGATGAAATGAAAAGTGCATTTAAAGATGAAAAAGACCTTAAACAAAAAAAGAAACGCCTTACCCTCGACTGGTTTTTCAGACCTGAAGGAGATTAAAAATAATTATTATAACTTATGCATATTCTTTTCCAAAAAATATATTATATAAAAACACCATAAAATCTCTCGAAAGATTAGATGTATAATCCACTTGAATTATCAAAAAAGACAGAAAAAATTGTTTCAAATGGTGATTTAAAAAAATATTATAGGTTCCGTCCTACAGGATTTTATGGAGGTATAGCAACAGCTGATACAGTTGGATGTAATTTACGTTGTGCTTTTTGTTGGTCTGGAAACAGCGTTTGGAATGCAAACAATACTGGAATTTTTTATTCATCTCAAGATGTTGCAAAAAATCTACAAGAAATTGCATTAAAAAAGGGATTTCGACAGTTACGAGTATCCGGTGGAGAACCAACAATCGGAAGAGCGCATTTAATTAAACTTTTAGAAAATATTCAAACACAATATTTATTTATCCTTGAAACAAATGGAATACTTTTGGGTAATGATAAAACTTATATCGAGGATTTATCAAAATTTTCAAACCTTCATGTCAGAGTATGTCTTAAAGGTAGCAACACCGAGGAATTCAATTGGCTGACAGGTGCACAAGTTGGATTTGAATATCAAATAAAAGCATTAGAATTTCTACGTGATCAAAATATGAGTTTTAATATTGCTATTGTAACAGTTAAGGGAAAAAAAGACGAACTTTTTAGTAGATTAAAAAATATGGGTCTTGGAAAAATTATGATAGAAGAAGAGGAAATAACATTATATCCTCTTGTGAAAAATCGGCTAAGACAAAAAGGTATTTTAAATTATTTTCAATAAAAAAGATTAATTACAAAATTGAAACTTATTTATCTAAAATCTAGTCAAAAATTCTTCAATTTTAGAATCATTTGCTTTTTTTATATCATTATTCTAATTTAAAATATTCTTTAGTAACATTTAAATCATTAAATCTTATTTATTTTATATAACTTAATGTGGAGGTAGAAGCCATTATGTATAAAAATGTATTAAAAAGAATTTTTCTAATTTGTATAATACTTTTGATAATTCAAGCAACTGCTATTCCTAGTATAAACGGAAATATTGGAAAAATAAGGAATTTTTCTAAAAATGAATTCATTGAAAACCTTAATTTGCAATATACTTTCTCTGGAGATCCTCCAGATGAAGAATGGAATAAAACTTATGGTGGAAGCGAATATGATTATGATATAGGTTTTTGTGTTCAGCAGACTAAAGATAATGGATACATTATAGCTGGTACATCAGCTCCTCCAGGAGATAAACATTATTCTTTATTGGTAAAAACAGATGCATATGGTATTGAACTATGGAATAAATCAAATGGAGATTTACCAGGATATAGCGGAACATCAGTTCATCAAACAAATGAAGGGGGTTATATATTAACTGGAAATATTTACCAAAATGAATCTATTTTTGCTGATATTCTTTTATGTAAAACAGATTTAAATGGAACTGAGGAATGGACTAAAATAATTGATTTTTCAGATGAAGATACAAGTAATTGCGTTAGGCAGACTTCAGATGGAGGATTTATTATAACAGGGTCATCAATTCTTTTTGATGGATATCAACCAATTGATGCCTATGGTTGGTTAATTAAAACAGATTCAAATGGAAATATACAATGGAATAAAACCTGCCCTTCTTTAAGTTTTAGCAATTCAGTTAAAGAAACTACTGATGGTGGATATATTTTAACCGGAGGTTTTTTAGATTCATTTAGCAGCCAAGATTGTGATATACTATTAATAAAGACAGATAATAGCGGAACAATAATTTGGGAAAAAACATTTGGAGAAACCGAATATGATTATGGCTTATCTGTCTGTCAAACCTCAGATCATGGATATATTATAACAGGGCCTAGCGATAATATTAGCTCTGGTGATTCTCAGATTTTTCTAATTAAAACAGATACAAATGGCAATGAAACATGGAAACAAGAATTTGGTGGAGATAAGTATGATATCGGATACTCTGTTGACCAAACAAATGATGGTGGATATATTATTGCTGGAAGAACAAATTCATATGGATTTGGAAGTGATGCCTGGATGATTAAAACTGATGAGCAAGGTAAGGAAATGTGGAGTAAAACATTTGGACCTTATGGCTCATCGTATTCAGTTGAACAAACAAAAGAGGGCGGATATATAATGGTTGGAGATACAAGCTATTATGGATATCCAAAGAGTAATGTTTGGTTAATTAAAGTAGCACCAGACTATGAGTATCAACCTGATTTGGAATGTTCAGGTATTTTTAATTGGAGTGGTATTAAACCTGGATCAACTTTTAACGATAGTTTTAATGTGGAAAACATTGGAGGTAATTCCTCACTTCTTGATTGGAAGATTGAATCATTTCCAGAATGGGGAACTTGGACTTTTACACCATCTAGTCAAAATGATCTTAAAGTAGAAGATGGGCCTATTACAGTTCAGATAACAATTAAAGCGCCAAATGAAAAAGAAAAAACATTTAGTGGAGATATTAAGTTAGTAAGTAAACATGATAGTTCTGATAACTGCACAATATCTGTGTCACTTACAACTCCAAGGTTTAAAGCAGTTAGTTTTAATTCATTTTTATTAAGATTATTAAACCTTTTTCCTACATTATTTTCAATAATAAAAACACTACAATGGTAATTGGTAAAATAAGACTCTAAAAAATAAATCCTAATACCATTTAACATCTGGTTTTTTTCTTTCAATCCATTTATTATATTTTAATCTTGGATAACCAATTGCAAGACACCCGAATATTTCGTGATTTTTTGGAATATTAAGAAGTTTGGTAATATTTAAGTTTTTTTTTGCAGCTGCTACAACATATCCTGCATAAAAACTACCAAGTCCGTTGCTAAATAGTGCTAAGGTTGCATTTTGTAAGGCAAGTGCTGCATTTACATCTGAGTAACCAATTTGTTTGTTTGCATAGAAAAAAAGAAGAGCAGGTGCATTATGAAGAATGATATCGTTTCCATCTCTAATATTTTTTATAATTTCTTTATAGTCTCGAACCATATTTTGAATATTATTTAAATCATTTTTTGAATAAAATAAAAATATTTTCCTTAAAATTGGATTTTTAAATCCCTTTATAACCTTATTAATATATTCTATTGTATAGTTTGTTATTTGATTTATTATTTTTTTATCTTGTACAACTATATATTTTGTACTTTGGACATTATTTGTACTTGGAGCAAATTGCGCAGAATCAATTGCCTTTTTTATTAATTCTTTTTCAACATTTTTATCTCTAAAAGATCTTATTGATCGTCTAGCTTTAAACAACTCATAAAGCTCGTTGATATCAGGCAATAATTTTTCATTAATAAGATGAGTGCTATCTAATGAAATTTCTTCATGAATAATTGCATTAGTAGGACATATTGCAATACAATGCCCACATGATACACAGAGATCTTGATCACCCATTTGAGGAATGCTATTATTTTCATTTACTACAAATAGATTCCAGGGACATGCAAAACTGCAATTTCCACATTTATTGCATAATTTTGTATCTATTAATATTTTAGCCAGTTTTAAGTCACCTTTATTTTCCAACAGGTATAATTAATATGGGTATTTGGTCTTTATTTAATTTTAATTGTGTGCTTATTATTTCTGGATCTGTTGGATAAGCAATATTGGTATTTAATCCAAGAGCTGTTGCTTCTAGCATTACATTATGGACTGCAGCTCCTGCCTCATAATACCAAAATCTGTGGAATTGTGTACCTGAAAGTTCTTTGGCCATTTTTAGATCTAAAACGATAATTAATGATAATGGTGCTGAATTGATTGATGGCATAGATGATGCTTGAGCTATTTGATTACGTTTATCTCCTAATCGAGTCATTAGGGTAAATGTTAAAATTGGTAAACCAAGGAAATCAATAGGAACTTTGAAAATATTAACCATTATATTTGGATAATACCTGAAAATTCCAAGTTTTTTAACAGCATAAATATGTAGCGGATAATAGCCATGAGCGCTAGGAACAGTTCTATGTCGCTTAATTTGAACAAATTCCTGGTTACTTTTATCTATATTATAAGAAAAACCATAGGATGCCCAAAGAATATGACTAAGTTTTTTTTTTGAGATTTTTCCTGAAAAAGATGTTGTCTCAGTTCGTTTTTCGATTGCATCTGATAAACTCATTGAAGATTTTTGAATTTTTGGAAGAAGTGAAATCCACCAAGGTCTATATACAAATTTATAGGATATTTTAGGGTGACCCATATACATTATAATCATTCCATGTTCATTTTCAGGAATGCCCATACGATTAATTGCCGGTGGAACTTCACCTGTAACAACTGTTCCAATGTTTAAAGAATTAGCCATAAAGGCAATATTTTGGCCTATTTCACCAAGTTCTGCAGCAGCAAAGTTTGGATCAGCAAGAGTTGTATCCCAACAAAGTCCTAATAAAATATCTGCAGTTTTATATTGCCATCCAACTTTATCTCTCCAGTCTCCTGCTTTATAAAAGATTAATGAGTGGTTTTCTGGATTATATTTATAAGCGCCGTCTTCTCTTATTACATAAATTATTGCTGCATTAACCCCATTCATTCCTGCAACAGTATATTTACCATCATCTCTTAATCCATATGCAGCATACAAAATTGTTGATAAATCTTCATCTGAAATTGGTTCTGTAGTATAATTTCTAATACTCATTCTTCTAAAAATTGTTTCTTCTAGGTTCATATTTGTTTTTTGAGGTGGTGGAAGTATATATTCATCATTATTAACTACGTCAACAAAGTTAGTTTCAATTGCAGATGTGATTGATATACTGCTAAAAGATATTACTAGTACCAAAATTATCAATTTTTTAGTAATATAATATTTTTTCATTATCTACCCCCAATATTATAATGTTTAAATTAAATATAAATGTTTTGAGATTGTAAAATAAAGTTATTTTTGTAAATTGAAAGGTTAACTTTATCTAAGGAATAAGTCCTCATAGTTTAAATCAAGATAAAATAAATTTTAATTAAGATATCGTATTTCCGATATCGTATATTCAATATTGATTGGGAGCTAAAAAAATGGAAAATATAATTATTAAACCGATTGGAACAATTAAATCACCTTTCAAATCATTTCAAGATATACCAATTCAAGGAAAATTTAAAGAAAAAGTTGAAGCTTATCTTGAACTTAAAGAAGAATATATACCTGGTCTAAAAGATTTAGATAAATTCAGCCATGCATTTCTACTCTATTATTTTCATAAATCTGATAGAGTTACAATCGAAGGAACGTCATATTTAGAAAATGTTTCCCATGGAATATTTGCTATAAGAAGTCCTCATAGACCAAATCATATTGGACTATCAATTGTTAAAATTAAAAAAATAATGGGAAACAAACTATTTTTTACAGGAGTTGATATGCTAGATGGAACACCCTTGCTTGATATTAAACCATATGTTGGTTATTTTGATAGTAAAGAGCATGTTGTCTCTGGTTGGCTTGAAAAACACTTTAAAAGTGGAGAAATGCCAGATAAACTTACTATTAATTCTAAAGATGTAAAAGATTATAAAAATAAAGGATAAATTCAGATATGAACTAAATGATAAATTATTCTGTGAAAAAATATCCAATAATACTTTTTACTTTGATAACAAAATATTTACATAATTTTTAGGAAATCAGGTTTTTTTCTCATAGTATATAAAGTTTACCCTACTTTTGTTAACAAATGTTAATATAATTTAAAAACCTCATTTTTAAATAGTTAATAAAAATTTTGATTTTTTAATATTGTATATGTGTTATAATAACAATATATGTAGAGTAACGATGGAATAATTGCAACAATCGGTAATATGGCAAGATATTCTAAATTTATAACATCAAAAAATCTAGGTAATATCTGATAAGAAACATTATTAAGAAGAACCAAAAAAAACGTGAAAAAAATGCAATCCAAAGCAATTTTCTAATTCTATCAATTGTTAACTCTTTAATTAGATCAATAGTAAATCATAATTTCGTCATTATCGTAAATTCGGCAAATGACGTAAAAAAAACAACATAACGACTAATGATTATTAAACCCTTAACTCCATTATGTTTTGATGTCAGTGTTTTTTTTAATAAACCATGAATAAAAATAACACATTATATTTTAAAGAATAAAACCAATTATTCTCTGCAGTATTGGAAACATATCAAAAAATCTTAATGAAAAAGAATAGTGGGACGCTCTAGTTGAAAGAATTAATTTATCCTGCTTTAACCAAATAATTCCTAAGCGTTTGAAGATAAATGCCGAGCCAGAATTTGGTCCATTGTCATCATCATAAGGAACCCCAATAATAGCATAGTCACCATCTATTGAAACAGAATAACCAAAACAATCACCGTCTGCTATATCTAAAGGAATTAGTTTTGCCTGCTTAGACCAAGTCGTTCCATCTCGTTTAAAAAAATATACAGAACCTGAGTCTCCTCCTCCTCCTGAGTAATTAAAAGGTGCTCCAATTACAGCATAGTCCCCATCTATTGAAACAGAAAGGCCAAACAAGTCATAAGTTGCTCCGTCAGATGCAAGTAGTTTTTGCTGCTCAGACCAAGTGGTTCCATCTCGTTTAAAAATATATGCAGAACCAGACCAATATCCATTGTCATTATCAAATGGTGCTCCTATAATAGCATAGTTTCCATCTATTGAAACAGAATAGCCGATAAAGTCCTCCTCTGTTCCTTCCGATGGAGTTAATTTTACTTGCTCAGACCATATTGTACCATCTCTTTTAAAAATATATGCAGAACCAGACGAAAATCCATAATAAATATCGCAAGGTGCTCCTATAATAGCATAGTTTCCATCTATTGAAACAGAAATGCCAAAATAGTCTTTGTGTTTTCCGTCAGATGCAAGTAGTTTTTGCTGCTCAGACCAAGTGGTTCCATCTCGTTTAAAAATATATGCAGAACCAGATTCCACTCCTTTGTCATTATTAAAAGGTGCTCCTATAATAGCATAGTTTCCATCTATTGAAACAGAATATCCAAACCAATCATTGTTTAATCCATCAGAAGCAAGTAGTTTTTGCTGTTCAAACCAATAGGTTCCTGAGCATGCAAAGATATATGCAGAACCAGAATTGAATCCCTTGTCATCATCTAAACATGCTCCTATAATAGCAGAATTTCCATTTATTGAAACAGACATACCAAAACAGTCACCTTTTGCTCCATCAGAAGCAAGTAGTTTTTGCTGTAAAGACCAACGGTTTCCTGAACGTTTGAATATATATGCAGAGCCAGAATCTTCACCATTGTCATCAGCGTCTCTTGCTCCTATGATGGCGTAATTTCCATTTATTGAAACAGAACAACCAAAAATATCCTTTGTTGCTTTTTTTGAAACAAATGGTTTATCTTGTCCTTGTATAATGTTATCTGATATGACTTTGCTTTTGGTGATCTGTTTAATTAGATTATTATAATTATCGTATTTCATATCTTTTGTGTGATTTTCATCTTGTATATATTCTTTATTTAAATTTACAGCAAAAACTGGATGTATACCAACACCTATAAACAATACAATAATCCCTACTGCAAAGGTTTTACAATATAGTTTTTTCTGCATAAGTCCTCCCTCATATTGCAATATTCAAATCAGAAAAAGGGTATATAAAACTTTATTACAATATAAACCATTATAAAAAAACTTCAATAAATTAACTAAAGGTAATATTTAACGTTCATTGGCTTTGCACGTAAAATACCCATTTTTATCGAATTTACGTGCAAGTTAATGATTTTACGTGCAGGATAGTTAATTTTAAATAGTTAGAAAATTGAGTATTTTTTGTAGTATTGGAAACATATCAATGAGTGTAGACCAAGTTCTGGTTCTTGGGATGGTTACTTTCATTGTAGCCCAATCACTCTCTGAACCATATGTATCCTGTGCTCTTACTCTTACTGTGAAAATACGAGCTTGATGCCAACTATGAGATTTTTTAACTAATGTCCCAGAAGTTTTAAATCTTGACCAATCGCTATTATTCTCATCACCCCAATCAAAGAAATAAGAAACATTATCACCATCAGGATCACATGCACAAGCTGAAAAGGTATATTTATTATTAATTAAACCAATAAATGGACCAGAAATATCAGGTTTATTTGGAGGACGGTTTCCTTCAGCAGGTTCAATAGCATAAAGATAAGCTTTGAACTCAGGTTCATTGGTGAAATGTATACCATAATATATGATCCCATCCTCATCAATAGCTGCAGATGGAGAAATATCACCATTTGTAATAATTTTCCACCTTGCAGAACCATCTGGATTTAATGCAAAAAAGGTCCCAGACCAAGAACCAACATAGATTATTCCGTTTTTATCAATTGATGGTGAAGCAGTAATTATTTCATTAGTTCGATAACGCCAATTTTCAATGCCATCAGGGGCAAGGCTGTAAATATATCTAGAATGCCCAGTAATATAAACAGTTCCATCTTTTCCGATTGCAGGTGAGGATCCAAGATAATTGTTTCCAGCCAAAAACCTCCATTTTCTTGTTCCATCTGGATTTAAGGCATAGAAGTAACCATCGTTTGAATCAAAATAAATAGTTCCATCATCACCAATAGTTGGAGTGGAACCTATTCTATCACCTGTGTTGTATTTCCATTTAAGAGTCCCATTATTAGTATAAATAGCATACAAATAACCATCATAAGAACCGATATAAACAGTACCGTTTTCATCTAATGTAGGAGAACAATAAATATAACTATTTGTTTTAAAATCCCATTTTTTTGTCCCATTTGGATAAACAGCACAAATATTAAATCCACTTTGTGAAGCGATGTATATAATTCCCTCAGAATCTATTACTGGTGATGATAAAATATATCCTTTTCCAATATAAAGACGCCAATTTTCTGTTCCATCAGGATAAATAGCGTGAAGACAACCATTGTTTCCACCTATATAAATCATGCCATCTTGAGAAATTGCTGGAGAAGATCTTAAACTACACCATATTTTATAACACCATTTCAATGTGCCATTTGAATTAAATGCATATAAATTTTTACCATCTGAACCAATGTATATCGTTCCATTCTCATCAATAGCAGGAGATGAAAAAACCAATGAACCAATTTCTTTCTTCCATTTTACAATACCTAGATCCCCAGGTTTCCCATATGGACTACGACCAGTATGACGAACATCATGTTGAAATGCTGGCCAAGCACTATCCATCAAACCATCATCGCTTGTTATTGTATCTATTCCAATGGGTGTTTTTACATTAATTCCAAAAGTCATTGGAGCCACTGCTGACAAGATGAAAAGAGATATGATTCCAAATGACAGGGCTATCTTATTAGCCGTAAAATGACCTCCTTCAATAGTGGAAATACTTCTAATAATCTCAACCAAACAGAATCCAAAGTGACTTTGGAGCGTGGGATAGTAATTCTCAATGGTTCAGACCAATCACTCTCACCGCCATAAATATCAACAGCTTTGACTTTAATATTAAAATTACCTGATTCAGTCCAGGTATTAGTTATTTCACATATTTCGCCATTTGAATATGGTCCTTCCATAACATCTTCAGGTCCACTTCCCCAAGTCCAAGTAAAATAAACAAGATTACCATCAGGATCACTGGAACTAGTAGAAAAGTTATAACCAATCCATATGCCACCCTGATTTGGTCCAATAGGCTTACTTGGAATATTAGGACGAATATTATCAAATGGGGATATCTTAACTAACCATGCATCCCAATCACCGGTTCCATAACTTTCAGAGGTTCCTATACTAACATAATTACCATCATTTGATTCAATTATACATTCAATGACATCTCGTTTTGATCCACCAATTAATATCTCCCAGAATTTATTCCCAGAGGCATCAACTTTAAAAATTACTCCATCAAAAGCATTGAATGCTGAAGTTCCAGCAATTACAAAACCACCATCAGATGTTTTAGCAAAGGAACGAATCCAATAACTATGCTTTCCAAAATATGTCTTCCTCCAGAGTTCATTTCCATCTTTATCGGTTTTAATGAGAAATGCTTCACTTAATTCACCAGCAACCAACAAATAACCCTTATCCTCTATCTCAATAACTTCAGAGGCTTCCTCACTTTCATATGTTCTTCGCCATAATCTATTACCATTTTCATCTGTTTTAATCAATAAGGCAACTTCATACATCGATGATAAAGACTTGCTAACATATGCACCACCAACAATTACAAAATCACCATCAGATGTTTGAATAACAGAATTACATGTATCCCTCCCAGATCTACCTCCAACAGCTTTATTCCAAATTTCATTACCATCAAAATCAGTCTTAACCATCCAAATATCTGTTTTAAAATTTATATACATACTCGCAATAATTAAATATCCATCGTTTAATTCAATAATACATTCTCCAAAAGTATCAAATGAATTATATTTGTATTTTTTATAAAAAATTTCATTACCATATTTATCTGTTTTAATTAACAAAACATCTGAAACACCATTAACGTTCCTCTCAGAGGCTCCTAATATTAAAAAATTTTTATTACTGGATTCAATAATACAATGCCCACTATCTGCATATGGACCACCATAAGTCTTATTCCATAATTCATTACCATCAATATCAGTTTTAATAAGCCATATATCAAAATCTCCAGAACCAAAAGAATTTGTATATCCAACTATAATATATCCATCATCCTCTGTTTGTTGTATAAATTCACCTGCATCTCTTAAATTTCTTCCATATGTTTTATTCCAAATTTCATTTGGAGGATTTTTAAATGAAGGAATATCACTAATTATCATTGAAGAATCAAAGGATGTTGTCCGTACATAATATCCAAGACTTATAGGTATAAATGCAGAACACATCAACAAGAAGCATATTCCAAATGCGAGAGTCCTTTTATTCAATAATGTTACCTCCTCCAATAATTTAAATCAAATGTGGGTATTTAAAACTTTTAGATAGGATTAATCCTAAATTGAGGGTTATTTTTAAATAACCCTCAATATAATCTTTGTAAAAAGTCATAACATATTTTAATAATTAAATGTGGACAATTCTAAAATATATAAATTTGAGAAAAACCTTTCATATGAATTAACACAAGATATAATAAGCTCCCTTAATGAATGTAAACAACATATTGAAAGAATCGAAAAACTTGGGAAATTCTAGAAAATTCTAAAAAATAAGTAGTTATTTTTATTTCAAAAATCAATAAAAAATCCCAAAAAGTTAAAACATAATATTAATTTATTATATCGATAAAATGAGTTATGATGAACTATATTTTTATCTAAATATGATAGAAAAATTGAAAAAAAAGACCATAAAAAAGATGAAGAGAAAAATAAAAAGTATAAGAAAATAAAAAAGAAAAATTGTAATATAATCATGTATTTGGTTTAAGGGGAAAATATGGCAAAAAAATTTAGAAGGATACGAACTTTTGCTAGGACAGCAGCAAAATCTATGGAAAAAAGACTTGTAGAGAATGCAAAACAATTAAGAGAAGAACCATATTTAATTCTTCCAGATTATGAAGATAATTTTTCAAGAAAAATTTTTGATAAAATAAAAAAAAGTTTAGATAAAGTACATCGTTTTAAAGATGATACAAAAAAACTTGAAAAATTATCAAATAAAAGAGGTCTTGATGGTGCTCTTGCAGGAACCTTGCTTATTGCTATATCAGAAAAGGCACCATATTTAGCTGTTGCAAAGTTTTCAACTGGTGATGTTTCTTATGCACAACGCGGGAGAGCTGATAAAGAAAAATTGATAGCAGTTCAATATTTTGATAATCCATTTTTAAGATTACTTGGAATAAAAGATATTGCCTTAAAAAAGGGTCTTCATATATATTCTTGGGATGAAGGATTTGAATCAACAGGATTAGATGCAAATCCCCCTAAGGATTTTATTAATTATGTTGTAAAAAAAACTGGTCTATCATATAAAGCTGATGTTGCAAGTTGTAAAGATATAAAATCTGATGAAGTAAAAAATAAAAAGATTATTAAAAAAAATTACTTAAGAATTCATTGGAAATCTGCAAATATATTCTTTGCAATTTGTAAAGACTGTGTAAAAGAAAAAGAAAATACAATTTTTAATATCACGAAATATATGATTGAACCGGATATATCATCTGATTTTTCTATTGATGTTATTGGACAAATTGTCAGACAAAAAGATCAAGAATTTGACCAAACTCAGCATTTAAATGAGTATCTTTCAGGTGAATTGAAAGATATTGATTTTATAAATAAAAATATACAATTTCGAGAAGAATCACTAAAAGAATCCGATGAAAAAGTATTGATTCTTGATGGAGTTTCTTATGGGGTTGATTCTGATAAATTTATTGAAGCTTTAAATTCAAATAAATATGAAAAAGAAGGTTTAAAAATTATTCTTGAACAAGTTAATGAACCAGTAATTTTTAACAACACCTCCCCCAATAAAGTACTTGAACATTTTTGGAAAGATTATGGTGCCGATGCAATTAATTCAATAATTGATGACAAGGATATGGCAAATAAATTCTTTGCACTAGATGATACTCCATCAGATATTTTAAAATTAGTTTTTCAATATCAAGAACGCCAAAAGATACTTGCAAATCTCCCAAAATATAAATCGTTACCTCATCTTGCTAAATTTGTTGATAGTGTAGTAAAAACATATAAAACATTTGGGGAAAAAGAAGCACTTGCTGAAATTAAAAAAAGACCAGATAATCCAAAGGGGAAATCTATAGCATATGCATTTTTACTAGTTTTTGGCAAAGCAAAGGATAAAAAATGGCAGTATTCTCAAGTTGAGGTTGAGTATGGAGAATTTTTAAAGGATTATACAAAAAAATTATTAGAGTCTGATCCTAAAAAATACCATAGGGTCTTAAAGGAATTGCTTGCTGCAAGTGGTTCTTCAGAAAATATTGATGATAAACTAATATAATTTTAATTTGTAAGAGCTCTTATATTTAAATTATTAATTGAAGCTTCCCATATTTTAATAGTAATTGTATTCAAGATATTGTCATCAATTGTTTTTATCACTTTTCCAAAAATTTGACCTTTAAAAATTGGAAGATTTTGGTGTTTTTCATTATTTTTTGTATAATATATTGCTTGCGATCCTACCAATTTTATATAATCGATTTTGTTATACTTTATAAATCCATCATCTGTGATATAAATTATATAATCTTTTTCATTAACTATAAAATTTGGATGTGAGGATTTTTGTATAATAATTAAATTATTATCATCTGATTTTACTCCAGATATTAATCTATCACTTTGAATACACATATAATGCTTTGGATTTTCAAAGGAATCTAAAAAAGCTTCAATACTTATAAGCTCAGTGATATAGATAAATGGAAGGAAGAGAATTGATAACACAATAATTAATTTAATAGTGTTTTTCCATTGCTTTTTCATTGCTTATTCACCTCTTCTATGCAAGCTAGCATCTTGTTAACAGTTGTCAATAATATTATAAAAATATTTTCTGCAAAAATTACAAAAGGGCAAAATTACAAGATTAATAATTACAATTTATTAGATATTTAATATAATAGCTTTATAAAAAAAATGTTAAGATATAAATTAATTATAATAAGTATCTTTATTTTTAATTTTTCATTTTCAAAAATTAAATAATTAAACCGTGAATAAAAATTACAGTAAAAACTAGGTTTTAAGCTAATTTTTTTAATTTACTTTCCCGATAACGTCTTCGTTGACGTTCTTTCACTTCAGGTCTTCGGTTGTATTCTCTTTTACGTGCTTTCACATCAGGTCTTTGATAGTATTTTCTATTATACTCTCTTTTACGTTTTCTTACTTCAGGTCTCTTATAATATTTTTTCATGTATTCTCTTTTACGCTCTTTTACTTCAGGTCTCAGGTTATATTTTCGTTGATATTGTTTTTTACGTTGTTTTACTTCAGGTCTTTTATGGTATTCTCTTCGATATTTTTTTGCTTTTGGTTTTCGATTATATTTACGCATATATTCTCGCATATATTCTCTTTTAGGATTTTCTACTATATTTTTATTATTTTGGTTTATCAAACAAGTAAACCTCCTTTGTCGTTTTTTTCATCCTTTTTTTGGTAAGATTTTAATTTATGAGATGGAAATTTTATAACCATCCTTTTAAAATGGAAATGGTTTATTAAACAAAATATTTGTTATTTTTTCCACCCAATTTTTTAATTATTTTTTTTTCCCTCAATTAATACTATATTTAAATATTTATTGGATGAAATTATCAATATGTTTTATTTTATCATTTTTTCCCTTTTTTATATAATAAAAACAACTAATGGATTATAAATTTCTTTTTAATAATTTAGAATTGTGTTATTTTTTAATAAAAGAACAAATCGAGTTTAAAATCTTATGTTATAAAACTAAACAATCTCTGAAGTATTGGAAATCGTTCAAAAAAACCCAATGCTCTATTTCTTGGGACAGTAATTGCAATTGCTTCTGACCATTTACTCTGAGCGCCATTGACATCTTTGGCTTTTACTTTGATTTCAAAGGTTCCCTTTTCTGACCATTTGTGATAAGCTACTATTTTATCACCAGAATTGTATGGACCTAGCCATCCACTAGATTTGCCATCGTCCCAATCAAAAAGAACATATATTTTATCATTATTTGGATCATTTGTAGAACTAGTATACTTGTAGGATTTATCGACTTTTATTCTTCTAAAGCCTTTAGGTTTATCAGGTTTCTCTGGAGGATTACTTGGGGGACCTTGCTTAATTTCAGGAAGTATAATACATGATGGATATTCATTATTAAGATAGAGTGTATTATGAGCAATATTAAATGTTACATTATTGTGGATTGAATCTTTGGTATTTGGATTTGCTAAAAACCTTGGAAAATTTGAAGAAGAAACGGCAACTCGAATTTTATGGCCGGTATTCCAGATATAAGAAGTACTCCATAAATCAACTTCTATCTCATAGTTTTCTCCAGGTTCAATAAATTCCCAATGATCAACACCATTTCGGTTTCTCATACGTAATATTCCATCTGTAATAAGCATTGATCTTCCATCAGGATAAACATCTGTAAGTTTCACGGTAAAATCAGTATCAGGGCAATCTGATGATACATAAAGTCTTGCTTTTATTGGTCCTGTTGCTTCATATGGTTCTGTAAGCTCTTCACCTGTAAAAACTAAAACATCGCTTCTGCTCTCAATAGAAGTTTGATCATATGGACCACCCGGTATTTCTAGATTCTGCCCCCCAATAGTTGGAACAGGATTTGTTGGATCATATGTGTAAGTTAAAGGTTCATAATTATTTGGATTTGTTTTACTTAATATACCACTTTCATGGAAATACCAGGAGGTATAATCTGCTGGTATTGGCCAATCCTCAGCATAACGCCATTCATTTCCTGGAGCATCAATAACATCAACATCTCCCATTGTATAGTACCAGACA
Source organism: uncultured Thermoplasmatales archaeon (assembly GCA_964346655.1). GTDB lineage: Archaea > Thermoplasmatota > E2 > DHVEG-1 > DHVEG-1 > CAYFVP01. The sequence goes on along the minus strand of CAYFVP010000121.1, from coordinate 36,987 downwards.
GGAGGTCTACTTTCAAAATCGTTGTCTTTATTCATTGTATATTTATTTATCATATCTAAAAACATTTGAACTAGTTTAACAACCTGCATCGAATTCTCAGGATATATTAATTCACCCTGTTTATATTCGATAAAACCCTCATGAGTCCATGGTCCTATAACAAGTTTAGATTTACCTTTTGCGCCTGCCCCACCTAGATGTTGATACCCAAGGTATCCATCAATAGTTCCTTGTAGAAAAATATCATACCAGCCGCCCATATGAATAGCTGGAATGTTTATATCTTCCCAGTTCTCATCAAGAGATACATTTATCCAAACGTCTTCAGTGTAGTTTTCATTTTCAAATAATTCATCGAGTAAATATGAAGCATCAACACCTTCTAACCACTTTTCAACAAGACTTTTTCTAAATTCCCCACCTTGAAATATTGCATGTTTGTGAAGGTTGGGAGTTGCAACCATAATAGCTGAACATGAAAGTTCAGGGGGATTTGCACCAGCTGTAAAATATTGTGTAATGCCGAGGGCTGAAGGTCCAACCGTTGATACTTTACCATTTGACCAATCCCGTGTAGCAATCCAAGCAAGTGAGTCAGGTCCATCTGTCTGACATTTCCTAAAACCTTCATAAATACCTTCTGAAGCATGCATTCCTCTAATATCCTGAATTACTGTTGGCCACCCTGCAAGGGCTAGAATAGCTCCTAGATCATACAAATTATCTTTGTTGTAAGGTGTTCTTAAAAAAATAGTTCCTAATGCTTTACTTTGATAAATAGGAAGATATACATCTGTTGCTAACTTAACACCATCACGCATTGGAACCATGTAGGTTCTTTTAATTAAACTGTTTACTTCACTAGAAAAAACTTGGTCTTTAAATCCTTCTTTTAAAAAAATTGTGAAAATTTCATTGTAACTATATTTTCGTTCAATCTGGTTTTCAAATCCTATATTTATATGGTTATTTACAATAATAGAAGAAGCTGATATTGTTGAAAGTACTAAGATTATTAGAATTCCTAATGTAAAATATTTTCTCATATAATTTTTCCCCAATATATTAATATTAATTATTTATTTCCTTAAAAAGTCTCTGTAAATACTTTATAGATTATTTTTTTAAATTATTTATAATTAAAAATCGTTTTAAAAATAGGAATAATTAATGAATTTTCTAAAACCTTAAGTTAGATTTCTTACTAAATACTGAAATATTTGTAAAAAAAAGTTTTTTTATAGATTTTAATTCAATCAAAAAAATAAAAGAGTTGGTATTTTATTATCCTAGTATTTGTAAAAGAATTTTTATTATCAGCAACAGATTTTGAAAATTGTAAAAAGAATCTGCGAGTTGGTTATCTTTTATTACAGTGTTTCGACCTCCCTAAAAAATGTAAATTTGTAGTACAATGTTTGAATTTAAATTTTTACAAGAGTAATTAAAACAAGTATAAAACAAACATTACTAAAATCTAAGGGGTCTAGTCTATTTTATAGGGAGGAAGGAAAGGATATGGTTAAAAATAGATAATCCTGAACTTCCGAGACTAGACCCCAAATAATTATGTGAGGTTAATGCTTATATAATCTTTTAATTTGTTTGGAAAAAACCAAATAAAATCCTTTTTTCATAGGTAATTTTTAAAACTATAAAATCTTAAAACAAAAAACCTTATAATCTTAAAATTTATTCATCACTATAAGTGATGGGATTCATAGAAATAAAATCTGATTCTCATTTACTCTAAGATATTAAAATGATTTAAACTTAGAAGGTGAGATATGGTAAAAACAATTTTAGTGGTTGATGACGAGCCAGACATTAGAGATAGTGTCAAATTAATACTTGAAGTAAATGGCTATAAAGTTGTCACTGCTAATGATGGGGATGAATGTTTAAAAATACTTAAGGAAGTTAAACCTGATCTAATATTACTTGATATAATGATGCCAGGAACACCTGTTGAGGAAATAGTTAAACAGATAAAAAATATAAATATTGCATTTATGAGTGTTGTAAGAATATCTGATGCAAGAAAAAGAGGACTATGTTCACAAGATAATGTTGTAGATTTTTTCCAGAAACCATTCAATGTTTCTGATTTAGTTGATAGGGTTGCTTTAATTCTTAATAAATAAAAATATCAAAATACATATATGATAATTTAAAGTCAGATCCAAAACTGGAGGTTTGGAGGGTTGGATACAGAAAAATTCACAATAAAAAATTTGTTATTGTCAAAATTAAACAGAAAACTCACACTTCTTTTTATAATTGTAGGATTAGTTACTCCCTCCCTTGGAATATATTATTTTTATGTAATTTCTGTTTCTTCATTTCCTAATGAAATATTTATTGAGCAAGCATCTCTTCTTAGAACTTTAGCAATAATGATAATAACTCTCATTGCAATTGATACTGGAATAATAGGGTACTTAGTATCAAGATCTATATCAAAACCGATAAAGGAATTATATAAAGCCACATGTGAACTTGAAAAAGGAAATTACAATGTAAAGACCAATATTAATACAAATGATGAAATTGCTGAATTAGGAAATGCTTTCAATGAAACAACTAGAGCACTAGCAAAATTAAATGAAGAAAGACAAGAGATAGATAAAGCAAAAACAGAATTTTTAAGTATCACCTCACATGAACTAAGAAGTCCGATGACTCCTATGAAAGCCCAACTTCAAATGCTGCAACAAGAATATTTTGGAAAGCTTTCTAAAAAACAAATCGAAAGTCTTGATATTATAATAAGAAATGCTGATAGGCTTGATAATATAATAGTTGACTTTTTAGAAATTTCAAGAATCGAAACCGCAAGATTAAAATTTAATTTTCGAGAAGTAGATATTTCTCAAACCGTTAATGAAATAACAAAATTTATGGAAGGATTTGCTAAAGAAAAAAATATTGAACTTGTCGTTCAATTTGATAACCTTCCAATAATTGAAGCAGATTCTGATAGAATAAACCAGGTTCTAAGAAATTTAATAAATAATGCTATAAAATTTTCTCCGGTTAATGGTAAAATAATAATCTCTGCTGAATTAAAAGGTAATTTTATATTGTTTGGAGTTAGAGATTATGGTTGTGGACTTAGTTCTGAAAATCAAATAAGAATTTTTGAACCATTTTTCCAAGTCGAAAGTGCTAATAAGAGAAGATATGGAGGAACAGGATTAGGACTTGCTATTTGTAGAGGAATTGTTGAATCACAAAAGGGGAAACTATGGGTTGAAAGTAAGATCGGCAGAGGAAGTAAATTTTATTTTACAATACCATTAGAACCTGTTAGAAATATTGAACCAATTAAAGTATTATTCTCACCAAAAAGTACAATTGAAAGAAAAATAAGAGAAGAATTTAAAACTGTTCTTGGTCCTCTGGGTGATGCAGAATTCGATGAATTAAAAATTAAAAATGCAGTAAATAAAGATGACCTAAATGAATATATCGATTCTTTAACTTCTCAATATATTATTCCTAATCATACTAGTTTAGATTTTAAAACAAAAATTGGAAAAATTTTTGGTGAAAAAAAAGAGACAATATATTAAAAATATTCCTAAAATAAAAAATATAAAAATGAGGTGGTAAAACGAAATTAAGAACTTTGCTTGTAATAATGTGTGTTGCAGTATCAGCAATTCCTGTAGGAATTATTGGAGGAATACAGGGATTTAAATATACGTCCTTAATGCTAATAGGTCTAATATTTCTTGTTACATTTATTGTTTCTTTGACAATATCCTATCTTATAACAAGACCTATTGAAAAGCTTACAAGTAATATTAACCAAATTTCAAAAGGAAAACTTGATGTAAATTTAACTTCTAGTGAATTATTTGAAATAAATAATCTGATTAATTCTTTAAATAGAATAATGGCTAGCCTAAAACTAGCTATTAATAAGGTTGGAGTAAAAAAAGGTGAGATTTTTGAAGATGCTGTAAAAACAAAAGAGGAAACAGAAAAAAAACAAAAAGAACTTCTCGATAGTATAAAAGGTTGGGCATGGGAAATTGATAATAAAGGAAATTTTACCTATTGTTCTGAAAATATTACTAAAATTTTAGGTTATGAAAGTAATGACTTAATCGGAAAAAGTATGTTTGAATATTTAACTTCAGAAGATGCAAAAAATTTTAGGCATCTATTAAATGAAGCAAGTAAAAAACGACAACCGATTTTTGATTTTGAAAATTGTAATATTACCAAAAATGGAAAGAAAATATGCGTTGTTACAAATTGTTTCCCAATTTATGATAATTACGATAATATAATAGGCTTTAGAGGCGTTGATACTGATATTACAAAGGAAAAGTTAAATGAATTAAAAGTTAAAGAATTAAATCAAGAAATCGGAAATTTAAAAACTGAAATATCTACTTTATTAAACGTATTTGAAAAAAGAAATAATGGAGAAATAAGATTAAATTTAAGCGAGAATAAAAATTTTAATGAAAAATGGGCTGAACAGGATTTTGACTCAGTTCTTATATTTGATGAAAATGCAAATATTTTAGATTGTAATGATAATATGGTTCAACAATCAGGATATACAAAAAATGAATTGCTTACTTTAAATCTAGCAGATTTTGATGCGCTTGAATCTAAGCAAGAAATTTTAAATAGATTAAATAAAGTAAAAAAAAATGGTTCTCTTTCATTTAAGACAATTCATAAAAGAAAGGATGGCTCTGCAATTCTTGTTCATGAAAATCTTCAATATATGTACGATAAAAATAAATTTAAGGCAATAGTTCGAGAAGATTATTCATTTAAAAAATCTTTAAAATAATTTTTTTCACCATCAATTATTTAATACTATTTTTTATATCCTGCTGCTGTGATAATGCATGATTACTGCATCTAAACGTTGTAAGGGATTGTCCTACGCTATTAGAGAAGTGGTGTTACCTGCAAGAGAACTGGAGAAAAAAGGAAAAAAGGTCCTTCATCTAAATATTGGAGATCCAAATAAATATGATTTTGATACTCCCAAGCATATAAAAGATGCTCTTTTTGATGCAGTAAATAAAGGTTATAATGGATACGCCCCCTCAGAGGGTTATCCTGAATTAATTGAAGAAATTATTAAGCGTGAAAAGAAGAGAAATAATGTCGATTACCATAAGGAAGATGTATGTATAACTACCGGTGTTACAGAGGGTCTTCAAATCCTTCTTAATTCTATGCTAGATCCTGGAGATGAACTTCTTATACCTGGTCCAACCTATCCACAATATTCTCTTATTACAAGATTTAATAATGCAAAACCAGTTCCTTATCGTTGCATTGAAGAAGAATGGTGGCAACCTGATATAGATAATATAAGAAAAAATATTACCAATAAAACTAAAGGTATTGTTTTGATAAATCCAAATAATCCGACAGGATCACTTTATTCAAATAAGGTAATAAAAGATATAATTGACATTGGCGGAGAAAATTTAGTTCCAATAATTTCTGATGAAATATATGACGATATGACCTTTGATGAAAAACAATGTGCAGCGGCTTCACTTACAAAAGATGTTTCTATAATTACCTTAAATGGTTTTTCAAAGGTATACTTGGTTCCTGGTTGGCGGGTGGGATATGTGCTTTTTCATCATTCTGGTGAGCTTGATGAAGTTCAAGATGCATTTATGCGCATTGCAAGGTCCAGACTATGTGCTAGTTCTATTTGTCAACAAGCATGCATTGCAGCTTTAAAAGGTCCGCAAGATCACATTAAAAAGGTTAATGATAAATTAAGAAAAAGACGGGATTTTTCTTATAAAAGATTAAATGAAATAAACGGTATTTCAACTACAAAACCAGAAGGTGCATTTTATATATTTCCAAAGATTGAATCAATGAAAGAAAATATATGGAAAACAGATAAAGAATTTGTTTTAGATCTATTAAATGAAGAGAAAGTTTTAGTTGTTCATGGATCTGGTTTTTGTAAAACATATGGAAAAGATCATTTCAGAGCAGTTATTTTACCATCTTTAAATACTCTTGAAAAAGCTTTTGATAAATTGGACCGATTCATGAATAAACGACTTAAAGGTAAGTAGTATTTTCGAAACAATATTAAATAATCTTATTATACAATCAGCTTATGTTTCAAATCCCTAGAGGTACAAGAGATTTTACAAAAAAAGAGATGCAGAAACGTAAATATGTTGAAAACATAATACGTTCAACCTTTATTTCATTTGGTTATAATGAAATCCAAACTCCTACCTTTGAAAATTTAGAACTTTTTACTGCAAAATCTGGAGACAAAATCATTGAAGAATTATACTCTTTTAAAGATAAAGGGGGAAGGGATTTAGCGTTAAGACCTGAGCTTACTGCACCTGTTATTCGGTTTTATGTTGAAAAGCTTCAGATGGAACCAAAACCTCTTAAATTATTCTATTTTGGAAATTGTTACAGATATGATCGACCACAAAAAGGAAGATACAGAGAATTTACTCAAGCTGGATGTGAATTAATTGGAACAAATACTCCTGAGGCTATTGCCGAGCTTATTGCTTTAGCATATACTATTCTTAAAAATGCTGGAGTAAAAAAGCTTGTATTAAATATCGGGAATTTAAATATATTATCCTTAATTTTTAAAAAATTCAAACTTCCAAAAGAACAACAAACATATATTACTCCTTTAATTGATAAATCAAAATATGATGAAATTTTTGATGCACTGAAAGATTTCAAAATAAAAAGTGAGGATATAAATCTTTTAATTGATCTTCTTCAAACTAAAAATATTTCAGAAATAAAAGACTTTATTATAGATGATGAAAAGGGAAAAGAGGAACTTGAAAGATTTGAGAAAATTATCGGTTTATTAATAAATGCATACGAAATTGAAAATTATAATATTAAAATAGGTATAGTTAGAAGTCTTGATTACTATAAAGGTGTTGTTTTTGAAATAGACGCTCCAAGTCTAGGAGCAGAAAAACAACTCTGCGGTGGTGGAAGTTATGAACTAGTTTCGCTATTTGGTGGTAGAGATACTCCAACAGCAGGTTTTGCATTAGGTTTTGATCGTACAATTGTTGCATTAGAATCAGAAAATTATAAATTTGAAACACCTAAATTGGATGTTTATGTAATACCTTTGGACTCAAATTTAATTGAAAAAGCCCTTGAAATAGTTCAATTATTAAGAAAAAATAAGGTTTCAGTTGATTGGGACCTTCTTAAACGCGGAGTCAGTAAATCTTTGAAATATGCAAGCTCTATTAATGCTAAACATGCAATTCTAATCGGACAGAACGAAATAAAACAAAATTCAATAACATTAAAGGATTTAAAAACAGGAAAACAAAAACTTGTAAAAATTAATGATTTAGTTGAACTATTTATGAAATGACATATTTTTCCTTAAAATGTAGTAATTTTAATAATTTTATAATTTTATTTGTATAAAATTATATAGAAAACCTTATAAAGATATATTATTTATAATATCTATAAACAAAGGGGAGGCTAATATGAAGAAAAAATTTATCATTATATTATTTGCTAGTTTTTTATTGATATGTGTTAGTACCTGTGTTAATGGTATTTCTACATCAAAAAAACCGATAAATATTAGCTCTCAAATAGATGACGGATCATCCAATGAAATAGGAAAAGACGATTCACATGATAATTTACCAACACAACCAATGTTTTTTCATGCAGATGCAAATGGGCCATACTCTGGAAGTACCAATGAACCAATAGAATTTTCTAGCCTTGGAACTAATATTTTAAAGGCTTTATCTTACGAATGGGATTTTGACGATGATACCGATTATGCTCAGGGATATGGAAAAAATCCAACCCATTGCTATTCTGAACCTGGAGTTTACTATGTTACATTAACAGTTACAGATAGTCAAAATAATGTTTACAAAGATATTGCACCAGTTTATATTGATTGTATAGGTAATCATCTTAAGCCATATGGAGGGCGTAATTATTATGCCTCTGCTGATGAGCCTATAAAGTTTGATGCTTCAAAATCAGTCAGCACTGGAGCTGAAATTATTGAATATTTTTGGGATTTCGGAGATGGAACAACAGCCTATGGAGAAACGGTAATTCATCAATTCAAGGAAGAAAGGGTGTATATGGTTACTTTGGATGTAATGGATAAAGACGGTATTTCAAGACATGATGTTTTACATGCAGATATTGGTATAACTTATTCTGATGAGAAAGATTTTTTTTATAATTCAAACGAAGAAATTCAAGACGTTTTAGATTTTTTATTTAACAGATTGGACTATACACCTGGAGTATTTAGTGGAATTTTAAAAACAAAGATCTATACCAATTATAATGGAAATGAAAAGTGGACACAACTTGCTGGTTTATCTCCATTACCTAAAGAAATTGATGTAAATGACAATGGAATTAAAGATATAAAATTAAGTAAAATTAAATATTTTAAGGTAAAAAAGGCTCCTTCTATGTTTAAAAGAAATAGCAGGATTTGGTACCAATTTGAAACAACTCTTTCTGGTGTTAATAAAATATCTGGTGATATAAAAGCTGAAGATGATTTTACCGTGTGTCTAGAATTAGATTTTGGTTTTATTGCAGATAAACTGGGGTTAGATGATACAATTATTAGAATTGGTTATAACTCGCCATCTGGAGAAGAAATGCCAGATAGTATTAGTATTACTCATATATTAAGACCATATCTTTTATTTAGAATATTAGGTTGGGATAATGCTCGTTCAAAAGGCGTAAAAACTGATGTATTTTTTGCAAAACCCGCTATAAAAAACTCAAAACAAAGTCAAATTACTACCAGTCGATCATTGTTTACTCAAGCATCTGAACCAACTTTAGGTAAATCCGAAATTATTAAATCTTCAACGTTAACGTCTCAATCTGGAGAGATATTTCAATCAAGTCAAGATCTAAAAGAAACATCTGGAGAATTAACTGAACATAATTCCTATTCTAACTTTGATGGTAAATATTGGCCAGAATATGGCCTTCGGATTAGTAGTAGTGGTGGAGGGAATTTTTTCTTAGTCTCTATGATTTTAAATGGAATAGGTTCATCAAAAACAACTGTAAAAATCAACTACGGCTCTTCAACTTCTTCTCTTATATATAAAAGGGGAAAAACTGGTGGTATATTAAACCATGCTGCAGTATTTGAAATACCTGGTGATAATGCAATACTATCTATTATTCGTGAAAAAAATAACGGAGTAACTGAGCTATCTACAGGTTTTTCCTTTAGTTCAAATCTTCGAAGATGGATTGGCTGGAGTGATAGCGGCTTTGCTTTTTCTTTGGGTGGAGAAACTTCTGTTGATATTCATAATTTTTATTTTGACAATCCAACTTGTAATTTGACTTTTAATAAGATTGCATTAGATGCAGCTGGATACATTGATTTTGGGTTAATAGACGGTGTAAAACTCGAACTTGATGGTAACGGAGGATTTATTTTAAGTGATCTTTCATTTAATGTAAAAACATCAGGTTTAAATATTGAAATTATTGGCACATTAATAATGGATGTCGATGGCTTTATTCATCTTGCTCTTGCTTCAGGCTTACTCGAAGTAGGTTTTGAAGGGGATCTATTTCTAAGCAGTGATTGTAAATTTAAAACGGATGACGAAACTGTTACCACTGGAGGTAATTTTTATCTAGGTAGTGATGGAATAATTGCTTTTTCATGGGATAGTGATCAATTTACTATTGATTTGGATTCAGGACTTTTATTAAAAATAGAAAATCTGAACTTCGTAGTTGGTGATCTTATTGCAAATGCATCATTAATAGAGATTGGTGCATCTGGTAAATTTGATATAGTTTGGGATACAGAATCTAGTGAAGTTACAATTAGTGGTGCTCCAGATGTTTCATTAGGGCTTGAAAATGTTGATATAACCTATGGATCCAACTTAAATGTAAAAGTAATAGGAGCATTTAATATTGCAGCTGATGGGTATATTACATTTGGTCCAAATATTTTTAGAGCTGGTTTTAGTGGATTATTAGATTTAGGTTCTAGTTGTGAATTTGAAATAAACGGTGAGGGCCTTAGAGTTGGTGGCTTATTTGAGCTTGCAGGTGAAAATGGAGAAATATCTTTTAGTTGGGATGAAGATGAATTTACTCTTGATGTATCTGGATCACCTCAACTCAATATTACAGATTTGTATTTTGAAATTGGAGATTTAACTGTTGCTGCAGATAATGTTGGTATTGGAGCTTCTGGGCAATTCAATATTGTCTGGGATACAACAAATGAAGAAGTAACAATTAATGGCGGATCAGGAGCATCATTAGCTATTACAAATGTGGATATTAAATTTGAAAGTTCAATAAGTATCCGCATTATAGGTTCACTTGAAATCCAAGCTGATGGTTATATAACATTTGGACCTGATACATTCATAGCAGGTTTTACTGGATCTCTAGACTTAGGATCTGAATGCGAGTTTGAAATTAACGGTGAGACAATAAAAGCAGGTGGCCTATTTACACTTTCAAGTGGTAACGGAGAAATTGGTTTTATTTGGGCTGATGACGAGTTCACCTTATATGTTTCTGGAAGCCCTGAACTAACAGTAGATGAATTGTATTTTGAGGTGGGTAACTTTAGAATTAACAGTAAATATGTGGGAATTTGCGCATCTGGTAATTTTAAGGTTGAATGGGATATTGCATTAAGTGAAATTACTATTCATAGTGGAATTGATTCAGCTCTAGAAATAGAAGATCTTAATATTAATTATGGAGATAGTTTATCTGTACAAATCATTGGTGCCTTTGATATTCAAGCCGATGGCTATATCACCTTTGCCCCTGGCGTTTTCAAGGCAGGTTTTTCTGGAACTCTTGATTTGGGTATCAGCTGTGAATTTGTTATTAATGGTGAAAGTATTTCAGCTGGTGGGGCATATACTCTAATTGGTGGTCATGGTGAAATTGAATTTAATTGGGCTGATGACCAATTCAATCTTTATGTGTCTGGTGCTCCATCTTTAGATGTATCTAATTTGTTTTTTGAGGCTGGAGATCTGACAATTAACGCAGAATATGTTGGAATTGGTGTGTCTGGCGAGTTTAACATTGAGATAGATATTGCCAAAAGTGAAATTAAAATTAGTAGTGGTGGAGGTGTATCATTACAGTTAACTGATTTAGATATTACCTTAGGTTCTTCACTTGACGTTACTATAATTGGTTCAATTGAAATTCAAGCTAATGGTTATATTATATTTGCACCAGGCGTATTTAGAGCAAATTTTGAAGGAACTCTTAATTTAGGCACTGGAGGTGCTTATTGTCAATTTGAAATAAATGGAGATAGCATTAAAATCGGAGGAGAATATACACTTTTTGGTGGTAGTGGCGAAATCTTTTTTGAGTGGAGTGATAACCAACTTATTCTTAATGTTGAAGGTAGTCCAGAGCTGGATGTATCAGATTTATATTTTGAGGTAGGAGACTTTAAAGTTACGGGAGATAATATTGGCATTGGTGTTTCTGGTGCATTTAATGTTGATTTAGATACAGGATCTAATGAGGTTACAATTAGTGGAACTTCAGGTATCTCTTTATCAGTAGAAAATATAAATATCTCCTATGGAACAACTTTAGATGTTAAAATTTTCGGCTCATTTGAGATTCAGGCTGGTGGTTACATTACCTTCGGACCAGGTGTTTTTAAAACAAGTTTTGATGGAACACTTGTTTTAGGGACACAAACACAGTTTGAAATCAATGGTGATAGTATTACAGTTGGTGGAATTTTTACACTTGTCGGTGAAAACGGTGAAATCAGTTTTTCATGGGAAGATGGTGCTTTTAGCCTTGAAGTTTCTGGTGGTCCTAGGCTAGAAGTGGAAGATTTTTATTTTGGAGCTGAAATTCAAAATAATAATTTACAAATTTCTGTGTATGAAATTGAAATAGGTGCATTTGGTGATTTAACTTTGGAATGGTTTTCATCCCAGAGTAAGATAACAATCAGAAGCGATGCAGGTGTTTCCTTGTTAGTTACAGATGCTGAGGTTATATATGGGTCAACTATAGATATTAAAATTATTGGAACTTTAGACATAGCAGTTGATGGATCTGTTAGTATTGCTCCAGGAACCTTTGAGGCCAGTTTTTCAGGCGTTATAATACTTTCACCTGGTTTTGGACTCGAAATCGATGGGGAAATTATTACACTTAGTTGTGAGTTTTCAATTCCACAAGGATCAGGGGATGTAACAGTTTCATGGACCGATGAACAGCTTTCTTTTGATGTTTCAGGTGGAGTATCATTAGATATAAAATATCTAATCTTTGAAATAGACACATTAAAAGTCGATACACATGTTATACATATTGGTGTAAATGGTGATTTTTCAATAATATTTGATAATGGAATTGATAAGCTTGAAATTAGCTCTTATGTTAGCATTTTAATTGAAGATTTTTCATTTGATGCCTATTTAAACGGTCAATGGGAATCAATATTAGTATTCCAAATATTGGAAATTGATGGAAATGGTTACCTTCTTATTGATAGTGGAACAGAACCAAAAATTGAAGCAGATTTTAATGGTAAATTTAAAATTCAAAATTTACAGGTTACCCCACCAGATAATTGGAATTGTGGTCTAAGTATTGGTTCTTTAGATTTAAATGGTAATGCTAAAATTAACCTTATAGAATCTTCTTCTGGTTCAGGCTTATTTGATATATCTGGTGGAACAGTTTTTGGTCAAATATCTTCATTTAATGCAAATATTCAACTAAGTGGAAAAGACTTTGAAATCATATTTTCTTATTTACAGATTAGCGGTAACTTTAATTTAAATATTGAAAATACTTTCCAGATAGGTGGAGGAGGGTCATTAATATTAAATGATTTAAATGCCAATTTTGGAAATTTTCATATTTCATCAGATATAAATCTAATTGGAGAGGGAAATTTCGATGGTCTTTGGTCTAATAATCAATTTGAATTAGATTTAACAGTTAATTTTATCTGGGATATAATTATTGAGTCTGAAAGTATCGGAAATTGGGAGGCATACGGAAATTTAATTGGAAGTGCAGATTTAGCTGCCGAATGGTCAGATACAACCGGTTCTATTGATATAAATGTTTATTCACCAGGTGTTTTTCATAGTCTTACAATGGTTCATGATAATCTAAATATAACCTTAGGTGAATTCTCGATTAGTCCAGGTCTTATAGTATTTGAATGGTACAAAGATGACTATCTTAAAAAGGGTCATTTTTATATTAACAGTGGACTAACAGTTAGTATTAATATTGCAAAGATGTCATGGGGAACAAAAAGTATATCTTTAGGATTATTAAACGTAGAACCTGGTGAATTTAAATATGCATGGAATATTGGCTTAAAATTGTTAACAATTAATAATGGAATACCTTACTTTGGACCTCATATTACATATGTAGATACAAGTGAAGATCTTCAAATTACAGGTTCAATTGGTGGCCTTCAAACTGATTACTCTAAAACCATGACCCTTCAATGGTATGAAGATAATGGTCAAATTGTAGGAGTTTATGTTGATACATCTAATACATATTTAGCACAATATTTACAAATAAGCTATATCAAATCAAATACCGGTAAAAGAATAACAATATATGGTTTACAATGCGATGCCTTTTATATAATAAAGGAGAACGGTGAATTTAAGTGGGGTGGGAATATCTATATTGCAAACCGTATAACTTTTTCAAAACTTATAAATGATAATTGGAGAGACCTTGATGTGAAATGGAATTTTCAACAGGATGAAAAATGGATTAGATTTGAAAGAGATCCTGAATTTCAGGTCGTGTTAAAACTATTTGAAACACAAATACTAGGATTTGACATTTCCTCAGAAATTGATTTATTGCATGGAGAATATATTGAAATTAGATGGGATATAGATGTTACAGGTAGAATTTTTATTGACACAAACTGGGAATATATTGCGTCTATTAACATACTTATAGGTCCTAATTTTGGAATAGGAGTTAATACTACAATTTATGCCTTAAGAGCAGAGAATTGGTGGATAGAATGGACTTCATGGCCTCCTACTGAATGGAATGTAGAAACCCATGGATTATTGGATTCTTTTGGAATTGAAGTAAAAGTCTACTTCAATGGAGCATGGCATCATCTTTGGCCATGGTAAAAAGCTTAAAAAGAATATGAGATAGACTTAAAGTAAAATCAACTTTGATTAAGTTAATTGTGAACAGGAAATAGATATATGCTAAAGGTTATCATTAACCAAAAAATAAATATTTGTTAAAAAATTTTATATAATTATAATTACATAATAAGATATCGGAGGAGATTAAAATAAAAATCGAAAAATATAGATTACTTAAAATAATAATAGCTATAGGACTAATTTTTTTTAATATTTTAGCAGTAATTGTCCCTGCTACTATAAGTTTTAGAGCCAATAATTACATATCACAATCTCAATTAAAAACCTTTAAAGGAAATATTTTATATACTCCTGAGAGTTCGACTATGACATATCTAATTAATAATGAAAGGGAAATTGTTCATAGCTGGAAAAGCAATTATGTACAAGGTTTAGCAGTTTATTTATTAGAAAATGGGGATCTTCTCCGTAGTGATCTTCCATATGTCAATCCAACATTTTTTTGTGGTGGGATTACCGGTCGTGTTGAAAAATTTAATTGGGATGGAACACTTCTCTGGGGATTTGATTATTCAAATAATCAACATTGTCTACATCATGATATCGAGCCGTTACCTAATGATAATATCTTAATGGTTGCTTGGGAGTACAAAACTACTGAAGAAGCAATTCAAGCAGGTCGAAATCCTGATACATTACCAGCTGATAAACTATTTCCAGATTATATTATTGAGGTTGAACCAATCGGTAATTCTGGTGGTAATATTGTGTGGGAGTGGCATGTTTGGGATCATCTCATTCAGGATTATGATCAAACAAAGGATAATTATGGTGTTGTTGCAGATCATCCTGAATTAATTGATATTAATTTTGGTCAAATACCGTTGTTTGGTGATTGGAATCATATAAATTCAATAGATTATAATGAAGAATTTGATCAGATTTTATTAAGTTCATTAGGTCAAGATGAGATTTGGGTAATAGATCATAGTACTACAACTGAGGAAGCTAAAGGTCATACTGGTGGAAATAGTGGAAAAGGAGGTGATATACTATATCGTTGGGGTAATCCAATAGCATACGATACAGGAACTGTTGAAGATCAAAAATTTTTCGGTCAACATGATGCCCGTTGGATTGATGAGGGCTACCCTGGTGAAGGTAACATTTTGGTATTTAACAATGGAAATGGGAGACCTGGAGTAGATTATTCTTCTGTTGATGAGTTTAATCCTCCAGTTGATAGTAATGGCACTTATTATCTAACGCCCGGTTCAGCTTATGGACCAGAAAATCTTACATGGTCCTATTTTACAGAAAATCTCATTGATTTTTATGCCTATAGGCTTTCGGGTTCCCAGAGGTTGTATGATGGAAATACACTAATATGTGATGGAACTGCAGGTAAGATTTTTGAAGTTACCCCTGAAAAGGAAATTATTTGGGAATATGTAAACAAATATCCTAATCCTCTTCTAAATGATGTATTTAAAATTCAATATTATCCCCCAGAAGATCAATCCAATAAATCTGATTTAGATTGCGAGGGCAGCCTTAGATACCAAGAAGTAAAGACTGGTGAAACTATAAATGGTAGTTTTCAGGTGAAAAACATTGGAGGCTCTGGTTCACTTCTTAATTGGACAATAGCATCCTTTCCAACTTGGGGAAACTGGTCTTTTAATCCTGAATCTGGAGAAAATCTCACACCAGAGGATCCACCAGTAACTGTGCAAGTATCAATTATTGCGCCTTCCAAAAAAAATACGAAATTTGAGGGAATAATAATAATTGAAAATCAGCAAGATCCTAAAGATTTTGATGTTATTCCTGTATATTTAAAAACTCCAATAAATATAAATAAAGATAAGCTAATGTTTTTTAATTTTACAATCCTTAAAAAAATATTGATGTATTTATTAGAATATTAATTTTTGTTAAAAAAGAGTTATTTATTAATTATAAAAATAATTTTATTAGAAATTGTCGATTTTTATTTAATAAAAATTAGGTAATAATAAAATAATAAAAATTAGTTTACTTTTTGATGAAAAATAGCGATAAAACAAAAAAGATATTTATCTTAGATACTTCAGCGGTTCTATCAGGAAAGCCAATAAATATGAAAAATTCAATAATTGCAACAACACCTAAGATTTCTAATGAATTAAAACCAAGTGGTAGAAATTATCAAGCCTTTCAATTCTTAAAAGAAAAAGGGCTTTGTATTTTAACTCCTTCCTATCAATCATTAAAAATAATTGACAAAACATCAATAGAAACAGGTGACATCGGACGACTCTCAATGGCAGATAAAGAGTTACTTGCTGTCGCTTTAGACCTTAAAAAAAAGGGAGAAAATCAACCAGTTATTGTTACAGACGATTACTCAATTCAAAATGTGGCTCATGGATTAAAAATTGAATTTAAAAATATTAGTGAACAAGGAATTACAAAAAAGTTTAGATGGATAAATAGATGTCGCGGATGTGGTAAAAAATTCAAAGATAATATCACCAAGTGTCCAATATGTGGAGCAAAAACAAAAAAAATTATTTTGAAAAAGGAAAATCTATAAAAATAGATTTAATTAAAATATTTACTCTTTTTTTGTTATTGCTTTTTTTATTTTTGTCAAAATCTTTAAAAATTTTATGAATGAAAAAATTTAAATTTATTAACCTATGTCGAGTGTGCTAAAAATAATTCAAAGATAATATAAATATTTTCACAATATGGTGAGGAATATTATAAGATTTAAAATTAACATATCATCTTAATAGGAAATAAAATGAATTCAAATAAATCCAATAAAAAAAAAATTAAAGAAAAATTCATATATTTTTGGAAAACAGATAATAGTAAAATATCAATATTTAGAGATATCTTGATTGCATTTCTTTTGGTTTTAATTATATTAACAGCTCTTTGGACTTATACTGGTCAATGGTTTGGAGCACCAATGGTTGCAATTGAATCTGGAAGTATGATGCATTTAGATGAACCATATGGAAGAATTGGAACTATCGATGCGGGAGATATGGTTTTACTGGTAAAAGTTTATAGTAAAAGTGATATTTCTACATTTATAGAAAAAGATCCTGATAATTATTTTTATAGCCTTTATGGGGATGTTATTGTCTATCGCCCTTATGGGGATGAGAATAGAGATCAGATTATCCATAGGGCGATGTGTTGGGTGGATTATAATGAAGAATATGGAACGTACACTGTAGAAGGATATGGAGTTGAAAATGAAACATCAATTACAATTCCTGAATTAGGTCTTAATAAATATGTTGTCCCAAGAGATCCTCATTCTGGTTATATTACAAAAGGGGATAATCCTGTAACAAATGATAGAGCTGATCAAGCACCAGGCGGCATTTGTAATGAACCAATAAAATTGGAATGGGTATCAGGTAAAGCAAGAGGAGAATTACCCTGGATTGGCACACTAAATTTACTTTTTAATGATATTATTGGAGGAAAAAACACTATAGGTAATGTTCCAAGTGATTCAATATCTTGTCTGATACTATTACTAGAATTTTTAATTTTCATTCCGATTTGCTTAGATGCAAAAAGTCATTACAAATCCAAAAAAGATAAATTATTTAGTTCTAATAAAATACAAGTTTATCAACTGCAAACCGAAAATAAAGTTTTATATCAAGATACTGATAAAATGTTACTGGAAAACGTTGTAGGAATATTGATTTCCTATTGGCTTGCATTTATACTTTTAATTGTTCTATATATCTATTTCATAGATGGGTTTATCGGCTTTATCTTTCATTTAATCTTTGGGATATTGATTCATATCATGTTTTTATATATCTTTAATATTTCAGGAAAACTTCTTAAAACAGGGGATTTAAGAAATTGGCTAATTCTAACTATTTTTACAGGTCCGATAGGAGTTACAATATACTATGTAGTACAATTAAACAGGATGAATATCATTAAAAAATATTGATTTTATTTTGATTTATATTTTAATGGATCAGTTAGTCCAAGGTCTTCAAATCCCTTTAAACGTAAAAGACATGAATCACATCTACCGCATGCTAAATTTTTTCCAAAATAGCAGGACCAGGTTTTTTCAAAAGGAACACCCAGCTCCATTCCTTTTTTAATAATTTCTGATTTAGACAAATTTAAAAGAGGTGCCTTAATAAAAATTTTTTTTCCCTCCACTCCTTTTTTTGTTGCAAATTCTGCTAGTTTTTGAAAAGCATTAATAAATTCAGGTCTACAATCAGGATAACCTGAATAATCAGTGGATGTTACACCTATAAAAATTGCGTCAGCATCAATAGATTCAGCATATGCAAGACCAATAGATAAAAAAATTGTATTTCTAGCTGGAACATAAGTTGAAGGTATTTTTTTTCCAATTTCATTTAAATTATGGTCTTTTTCAGGTGTTAGCTTTAAATTAGTAATTGAGGATTTTCCAAATTTATCAAGATCGATATTAAATAATACATGATTTTTTACACCTAATGCTAAAGCAATTGCCTTAGCACTATCAAGCTCTTTTTTATGCCTCTGCTTATAATTAAAGGATAATGCAAATATATCATATCCTTCTTTTTTTGCGATACTTGCAGAAACTGCAGAATCAATACCACCTGAAAGTAAACAAATCGCTTTTTTACTCATAAAACCAGCTATTTATTAAAAACCTTGGAAATTCTTGCCCCCTGCCCATATCCTTCATCAACGCCAATTTCAATCTTTTCTATCTGCTTTTGCAAAGATATACTCTTAACAAATCTATCAAGAATATAGCTTGCTAGATTTTCTGCAGAAGTAGATTCAATAGGTAAAAAAACACAATCACCTAATGGAAAAACATATTTCTTTTCAAGAAGAGATATCTTAATAGAATTAACTTGTTTTTCAATTCTTATAATTTTACTTTTTTCAGGAATCAAAACCATATGGTCTAACTTGTTAACGATTTTTCTTAGAACATCTTTCGCTACTGAAAAATCCATAATTATTCCTTTACTATCTAGTTTTCCCATAATTTTTACATTAACTGCATATGAATGACCATGAAGTCTACTACATTTCTCATATTCAGGTATAATATGGGCAGAAGAAAAACGAATATTAGATTTCCAACCATCAATAATAATATATGTATTCATTTTCTCACTTTTTCTTTTTTTTCCTATAATCTTTTATTGCTGCATGCAAAGCATCAGCAGCAAGATTAGAACAATGCATCTTTATCGCAGGCAGACCTCCTAGTTCATTTGCAACGTCGGCTCTTGTAAGTTTCATAGCTTCATCTAATGTTTTACCTTTAACCATTTCAGTTGCAATACTGCTGCTGGCAATAGCCGCCGCACAACCAAACGTTTTAAATTTTATATCAAAAATTTTTTCGTTTTTCACTTTAATATAAATTGCCATTACATCTCCACATTTAGGATTGCCAACTTTTCCAATACCATCTGCATCTTTTATTTCACCAACATTTCTTGGATGGAAAAAATGATCTTTTACCTTTTCAGTATAATCTTCTTCCATAAATCTGCCCTATATTATCTATTCCAAAGTGGAGACATTTTTCTTAAATTTTGAACAATTTCAGGAATAGTATCAATTACGTACTCAACTTCTTCTTGAGTGTTATATTTTCCTAGAGATAAACGCAGTGAACCAAATGCTTCTTCAGGATCAAGACCAAGAGCCAAGAGTACATGAGATGCTTCAAGCTTTTTTGATGAACAGGCAGAACCAGTTGAACCTGCAATTCCCTTATCATCAAGCATTAAATTAAGAGATTCTCCTTCAATTGCAGTAAAACGAAAATGTGCATTATTTACAAGACGCTTTTCAGGGTGACCATTTAGATAACTTTCTTCAATTTTTAATATTTCTTTAATTAATAAATCCCTAAGGAATTTCAGATGCTTATTATCTTTTTGCATCCTTTTTATAACTATTTCACAAGCTTTTCCAAGGCCAACTATGCCTGGTGTATTAAGAGTACTACTTCTAAAGCCTTTTTCATGTCCACCACCGTGGGCTAATGGTATAAGATTAATACCCTTTCTTACAAAGAGTGCTCCTGTTCCTTTTGGTCCGTATATTTTATGAGAAGAAATAGAAAGTAAATCAATATTTAATTTATTTACATCAATTGGGATTTTTCCAATTGCTTGAACAGCATCTGTATGAAAAATAATATCATGTTTTTTTGAAATTTTACCAATTTCTTCAATAGGCTCAATTGTTCCGATTTCATTATTAGCATACATTATTGTAATAAGAAACGTATTTTTAGAAATTGTATTTATTAAATCTTCTAATTTAATTAAACCAAATTTATCAACTGGTAAATATTCAATATTAAAACCTTGTTTTTCTAAATGTTTACATACTTCAAGAACAGCAGGATGTTCAATTACAGATGTTATGATATGAGCTCCTTTGGTGTCTCTTTTATCCTTATTATTATATGCCACTCCTTTTATTGCAAGATTGTCAGATTCTGTTCCTCCAGATGTAAAAATAATTTCATCAGCCTCAGAATTTAGTATTTTTGCTACTTGTTCTCTGGCGTTTTCTGCTGCATTAAAAGCAGCTCTTCCAAAATTATGAATTGAAGAAGTATTTCCAAAAATATTATCAAAATACGGAAGCATTTCCTTTAATACATCTTTGTCTACAGGTGTTGTTGCAGCATAATCCATATATATTTGTTTCATTTACTCCTCCCGTCCAACCTCTATCATTCTCTGAAGAGGTTTTTTTGCTTTCTCCATTATTTCATCTGAAAGTTCTATTTTTGGTTCTAAGGTTTCAAGGCTATTTAATACTTTTTCTAATGTTATTTTTTTCATATTTGGACATATAGCAGATTTTATTGGATAAAAATTTTTTCTTGGATTTTCCTTTTTTAATCTATAACAAAGCTCTTTTTCTGTTCCGATTATGAAATTTTTAGCATCAGATTTTTTTGCATGATTAACCATTCCATTTGTTGAAAATGTATAATCTGCAATATCAATAATTTCAGGTCTACATTCTGGATGAACAAGAACTTCTGCATCTGGATGGAGCTTTTTTAAACGGTAAATATCATCTTTTCTAATTCTATGATGTGTTGAACATAAACCTGGCCAAAGAATTATTTCTTTATCAGTTACAAATCGTTTAATATAAGCACCCAAATTTTTATCTGGTACAAAAATAATCTTTTTTGAAGATAGATTTTTTACTATTTTTACGCCATTTGCAGATGTGCAACATATATCAGTAATTGTTTTAGTTTCAGCTGTTGTATTAATATAGGATACTACCTCAGCATCTGGATTTTTATTTTTTAAATTTAATAGGTCTTTTTTATTAACCATATTTGCCATAGGACAAAGGGCATTAATATCAGGAATAATAACAGTTTTATTAGGATTAAGTATTTTGGCAGATTCTGCCATAAATTTTACACCACAAAAGATAATATTATCTGCTTTTGTTTTTGCAGCTTTTTTTGCTAAATCTAAGGAGTCACCTAAGAAATCAGCAATATCCTGAATTTCAGGTAACTGATAATTGTGAGCAAGAATTATTGAGTTATGTTTATTTTTTAGAAATTTAATTTTTTCTCTGGTTTTATTGTTCATTTTATTAAGACCTGACTTTTTTTCTTCAGCCCATAATACAAAGTTCAAAATAAATATTACCCAAAATTTTGATATTAAACAAAAAAATTATAACTATGATAAAATATACAGTTTAAGAGGTCGGATGGCGATGGATGTAATATCACTAGTTATTGGTTTTGCTATTGGTGTTATTGGTATAGGTTTAGCTCACGAAATCGGAATTAGAAAATCAAATCAAGTACCACCAGCATCCAAACACGCAAAAACTTGGAATATTTCTGAAATATCAAACCCAAAAATTATGGCGGAATATCTATCAGATATTGATTTACCTAAAGACTCAAAAGTAATAGTAAAGAAATTCAAAAACAAAGAGATGCTCGCAGGTCTTGATGTAAAAGAGCATAAAGGAATAAAAGGAAATTACATAGTTGGTGATGATAGAGCCTTAATACTTGCTGGGCCAATAAAAAAGGGCGAGGTAGGTTTCTGGACAGTGGAAAAAGATATTGTTACTAAATTAAACCAAGAATTTGCTGATATGTGGTCTGAAGCTTCAAAAATGGAATGGGAAGAAACATAAAATAGCTCATTTATTTAATGAGTTAACTAATTAAACATAATTCCAATTCGTTGCTCTGATGCTAAACCTAATCGGGGTAATTATAGCATTTGCAATTATTATTATATTAATTCGAAAAAATTATAGATTAGTTGTATCTACAAAAAAAAAGTACTATTTTATTTTAAATTTTTACAAAAAGTACTATTTTGGACTATCTTTGATTCTTGGTTCACTTGTTGTAGTAGTTTTTTCGCTACAAGAAATAAATTTAATTGATATACCAAAAGCCCTAAGTAAAGCATTAATCTATGATTGGGATAGTCAAATATTTAATCTTCAAACAATTGAGTTAGCTGTCCTTTTGACAATAATATATATTCTTGCTAAATGTATGCAAGAAACCGGAGCGATTAATAAATTAATAAACAGCCTTAGATCTATTTTTTATAAAGGTGGTACCCTTGGAGTAATACCTGCAGTTTATGGCCTTATGCCTGTACCTGGAGGTGCTCTTTTTTCAGCTCCATTGGTTGATGAGGAAGGAAAAAAATACAAATTAAAACAGAGTCAAAAAAATTTTTTAAATGTTTGGTTCAGGCATATTTGGTTTCCAATTTTTCCAGTTTCATCGGCGATGATGCTGATTATCAGCTCTGATTTTGCAGATATTGACATTTATGAATTGATAGTAGCAAATTTTCTAGCGTTTATTGCTTTTATAATAATAGGTCTAATATTTCTGAAAATTTTTATTAAAAAAATACCAAGTACTATATCAAAACCTAAAAAGGAATATAGAGGTTTAATATTTCTATTTCCTCCTATTATTCCTATAATTGTTTACATTATCATCTTGGTAGTATTTTCAATTTTTGGAATAGAAAATCTAAAAGATTTTCAAAGAAGTATTTTCATAATTGGTGTGGTTTTTAGTATTATTTCAATTCCATATCTTATTAAAATTGATTGGAAGAAATATTATGATATTATTAAACGTTCATTGTCTCTTAATCTTGCTCTTGCAATTGTTGGAATTATGATTTTTAGGCAGATGATAGAAATGTCGAATGCAAATAAAATAATTGCAGATATGATCGGAGATCTACCATTTCATGCAATTTTTATAATAATTATTATTCCTTTAATAATGGGATTGATAACAGGGTATAATTTTGGGGCTATTGCTTTATCATATTTTCTTGTAGAACCATTTTTTATTTATACAAATCTAAATATAATTGGAATAGCAAGTTTAATTTTTGTTAGCTCGCTTATTGGATATCTTATTTCTCCAATACATCTCTGTAATGTAGTAAGTAGTGATTACCTAAAAACTGATACAACACGTATGTATAAAATGTATATACCAGCTATAATTTTGTTGTTAGTCGTTCAAACAAGCTTTGTTGTTTTATTTTATAGATAAAACTTTTATAAGCCAAGCTTTTCCTCTGTTTTCATGTCAACAATGATTGATGATTTACTGTATCCTTCTGCCTACCCTGAGAAACCTGAAAAGATTGTTTTTATTCAAACACACATTTCCACTGTTTACATTGGTGATGAATTCGTATATAAAATAAAAAAACCAGTGAATTTTGGCTTTCTTGATTTCTCAACCTTAGAAAAAAGAGCCTATTATTGCAACAAAGAAGTTGAATTAAATAGTCGTTTTTCCAAGGATGTTTACCTCGGAGTTTATCCTGTAACATTTGATGGAAATAGATATACTATTAACGGTAAAGGTGAGGTTGTAGACTATGCTGTTAAAATGAGAAGGCTATCTGAAGAAGATCTTATGAAAACAAGATTTAAGAAAGGTAATATTACTTCTGAAGATATTAAGAGAATTGGTGAGGCAATTGCTGGTTTTCACAATTTATCTCAACAGTCAAAGAAAATCGATGAATTCGGTAGCATTGATGCAATTAAACTTAATATCGATGAGAATTTTCAACAAACTGCAGAATTTATAGATGATTCTATTTCAGAAGAGCAATACAATAGTTTAAAAAAATGGACAGATGAGTTTTACAAAGATAATGGTGAATTATTTGCTCAACGAGTTAAAAAAGGTAAAATCAGGGATTGCCACGGTGATCTTCATATGGAGCATGTATGTATTACTGACCCAATAATTATCTTCGATTGTATTGAGTTCAATGATAGGTTTAGATATATAGATACTCTTTCTGATATTGCGTTTCTTCTGATGGATCTCGAATTTAATAATGGTGGTAATTTATCAAAACAGCTATGCAAAGTATATTTGAAAAATGCAGATGAAAAAGATGATGATTTCACTAATCTTATTATTAATTTTTATAAAATATACAGAGCTTATGTAAGAGGTAAGGTCAATAGCTTCGTATTAAAAGACCCTGATGTTCCCGATAATAAAAAAATTATAGCAAGAAAAATTGCTCAGCGATACTTTGATTTAGCACATTCCTACCTTTCAGAATAATTTATTTAAATCATATAGAAGATTAAAAATATAAACATACTATGACATTTAATAGGTGAGAATTTAATTGAGTATTACAAGGATGTGAAAATATGAAAGAACCTTTTGCAAAATTTATTGAATCTGAACTTGAATCAGGTACACTTCTTATTGCTTGCGGCCTTCCTGGAAGTTGGAAGACTGAAACAACTGAAGAAGTATCAAAGATAAAGGGTTATCCTATTCTTAGAACAGATCTAATTCGACGTGAGGTGCTTAAAGGTATGGATATCTTTGATGAGAAGGTAGCTTCCAATTATGAGATAAGAAAACGTGTATATGACGAGATGTTCAACCGAGCAGATGAAACTTTACAAAAAGAAACTGGTGTTATTTTAGATGCAACTTTTGTAACTCAAGAATTAAGAAGAAGAGCAGCAAGTATTGCTGCAGCACAGAATAAAATCTTTGTAATTTTACAAACTAGTTGTTCCAAAGATGTAAGTATTAAACGAATATTGAGAAGAACCAAAGAAAACTATGAATCAAATGCTCTTACAGAGCAAGCCTATCTTAACAATTTGAAAAAATTTGAAAAAGTAGATTTGGATGATTTAAAAAATCTATACCCCAAACTCCAAATTATACATCTAACAGTAGACACAGAGTTAGATCCACCTGAGGATTGGTATATTATTAATAAGGAAAAAAGATAGTATTTACAGGTTAAGCATGATTTTAAATTCATTCTAAAATTTACCTATTATCATGATATATAATATAGCAATTGAGGGTTAAATTGTGAAAATAGCTCCCTTTAATATTGATCTAGAACAAGCTGTTAAAATCATTAATGAAAAAGAATATAAACGAGTCTTATTACAAATTCCTGAGGGACTTAAAAATCATTACACAAAATTTGTTGAATTTCTTGAAAATGAAACTAATACTAGTATTATTATTTCTGCTGATCCTTGTTATGGTGCTTGTGATATTGTTAATTCCCATTTAAAGAACCTAAAAATTGATTTTGTAATTCAAATCGGTCATACCCCTTTTCCATATTTAAAAAAATATTTGATTCCAACTATTTTTATTAATGTAAAAACAGATTTAGACATATTAGAAGTATTAGATAAAGCAATACCAGTTTTTGTTGGAAAAAAAATCGGTCTTGTTTCAACTGCTCAACATGTTCATCTACTTGATAAAGCAAAAAAATTACTACTTAAGAAGAATTTTCAACCTATAATTGGTAAAGGCGACAAGCGAATAGATAAAAAAGGTCAAATTATTGGATGTAACTTTTCTGCAGCAACAAATATAACTAATGATGTTGACATGTTTTTGTATATTGGTGATGGTATTTTTCATCCTTTAGGATTAAAACTTTCAACAAAAAAACCTGTCATTGTATGTAATCCATATACAAATGAAGTGAAACAAAATGAACTAGATGATGTTAAAGATATGATTCTCAGACAGAGGTATGGGGCGATTGCTCGATCAAAGGATGCAAGAACCTTTGGAATTATTATTGGAAGTAAAATAGGACAACAACGCATTGATTTGGCATTTGATATTAAGAAAAAATTAAATTCAAAAGAGAAAAAATCTTATATTTTTATATCAAACAACTTTAATCCTTCATTTCTAGAAGGTTTTAGAAATATCGACTGTTTTATTTCAACTGCATGTCCAAGAATTGCAATCGATGACTATATGCAATATAATATACCAATTATTACACCTGTTGAATTAGATATTGTCTTGGGACTAAAAAAATGGGATGATTATCAATTTGATGAAATATTAAATCTTTAATTTTATGTAATATTCTTTTTTGATGCTTATAGAAATAAATTAAAGATATATCCAAATAAAAGAATTTGAGGAACTGTCGTTATAGGTATCCAAAGAGCGGCTCTACGCCCAATATTATGCCAGATAAGTCCAATTTCGGTCAGATCTGTTGCTACCCCTGCCATGAGAAAGGTAAAACTATTACCAAATGCTCCAGTTTGATTATAAATTTCAAAAGCAAGAGGAGAGCTACCCTCTGAACATACTTCAATGATAGTAGCAAAAAATAAAGTTACAAGTAATCCAAGAAGTGTTGGTCCCATATATTGTCTAAATAGGTCATGTGGTACATATGCTCGAGCGGCAGCAGCCATTAATATTCCAATTACAAGCCACCACATAACCATCTTTGTAAGAGCCCATGAACCTCTAAAAGTCCCTTTTAGTGCTTCAATATTGTTTTTCGTTGAAAATTCATAGCTTTTCCATCTTCGTTTGATATCTTTAATTATCGAAAAATCTTTCAATACTGGCGTATCTTCTCCATTGTAACATTTATCACATTCAACAAGTCCCTTTTTTTCTAATTTTTGAAATATTAATCCTGTGATTAATGCAATAATTATTGCCGATATTATAATAAATGCAGCTCTTAATCCAAAAAATCCAAAGAGAAGAAAGGTAATTGGTAAATTCGCCCAAGGGGATGCTAAAAGAAAGGCAACAACTGATGATGTACTAGCTCCTTTTTTATAAAGTTCTATAGCTATTGCAAGAATTCCATGTGAACAGGCACTCATTAAAAAACCAAATATAATGGAATAGACAATAGTTCTTTTTTTATGACGTGATAAATATTTTTCTATGTATGCACGTGGTATAAAATAATCAATAACTCCTCCGATTAAAAATCCAATTAAAATTGCCCACCAAATAAGAAGTAAATAGTCTTTAAATGCATAAAAAAATCTTTTTTCAGGGTCTAAAACATAACCTAAAATAAGAAGTATAATGGTTATCAATGTCACAATAAATAATCTTTCTTTATACCATGGATTACCTGCTTTTACAGCACAGCTATGACAATATTTGTCTTCTTCTTTTATTCCATGTAATTCTTCATATTTTTTTATACAATGTTCAGAGCAAAAATAGTGGCCATGTGCAGGAATTGTTCCTTTCATCCCACATATTGGATCTGTTTTATCGATTTTGGATGGTGAAACCATTATAAAACAGGTTAAAGAATTATGCCTAAAAAGATTTATGGATTTAATGAAGTTTAAAACAAGATTAAAAAATATATATGCGATTTTTAATGATACCATTGTAATTAAGCTTTTTAACTTGATTTTCTACAAAATTTTTATGTAATTTAAACCCTATATTATCCTATTATAACATATGGCGTGATTTAAGATTAAAATCCTTAAAGATTTTTCTGTCCTGCAAATCATGTTTTACTATATTTTTCTGCAAAATTACAATTTTTAATTATTAATTTAACGTTTTGCAGAGTTTTTTCAAAAGACATTTTATGATAGTATTTCCCGCTACCTAATAATAGATGAAAAAGAAAAGATATGAAAAAAAGAAACCGAGGTGAAAGGAAAATGATCAATTGGATATTTGGATTACCACCTGGAGAAGGTGGACCTGGCTGGCTCCTATAATTCTACTTATATTATCTTGGAGCATAAAGATTGATGTTGCTCTTTTTTTATGCAACATTATCTTTTATTATATTTTTTTATTACTTTTTAGATGATAAAACCAGAAAATATATATACTAGTTTAACAATTGTTAATACTATGGGGGTCTAGTAATAAGTATGAATTTTTTTTTTCAGATTCTTTTTCATACTTCCTCCTTCAAATTACAACTAGACCCCTAAGTTTTCTATTTTTTGAAAATATGATAAAATCAAAATTATTATTGTTTGGTTTTTTCCGAACATTTTCCTATAGTTTATAAATCTTAAAAATTTTACAGATTTGGGTCTAGTCATGTGAAAAAGAATATTTTTTTTTAAAACGATTCTTATTCATGTTCTACCTTCCTCCTTCAAGAACTAGGCCCTTCTTATTTTTGATAAATTTTTTTAAATTATATGAAAAATCAGACAATGGTAGTTAAATATCTACTGGTTTTACAAGAGGAAATCTATCAATATTACCTTCAGTAATTCCTGTAATATTATATGGTATATTCCAAATACCATTTATTATTACAGCATCTGGATATTTATCTGTATAGTCATCCCAATAATTTCCGATATAATCATCGTCCCATTGATTATTAACATCATCTCGGGCGCTCCAATTTAGATTTTGCATAAAAATATTTTTGTATACCACATTATTTTTTGCTAAACAACAAAAAAGTATTCCATGTTCATTTTTTTTAATTGAGTTTTCAAAAATGTTATTTTTTTCTGATCCTTTTGCCCATATTCCATAGTTATTATTTGATATATTATTGCCTGATATAACATTATTTTTTGCCCCATATAAGTAAATGCCATTTTCTTTACAGAAATATATTTTATTTTCAAAAATATTATTATTATCTGATTGGTCAATTTCCATGCCATAATTGGCATTTGACACAGTATTTAATGATATTTTATTATTTTTTGATTTGCTCCCAATATAGATGCCTTTATCAGAAGACAATATAATATTATTGAGAATTTTATTATCCGATGAAGTAATATTTATACCAATGTTGTAACATTTAAAATCTGAATTAAAAATGTTACATGTTATATTAAATCCTTTGATAGTACATTTATCTGCATTGACAATTATAATACTATCTGAACTAGGATTAATAACTGTTTTCCTTGTAATAATTGCCTTATTATCATATTCACTAATCAGATTTATTGATTTATCTAAGATCAATTGCTCACTATATGTCCCATTTCGAACAATGATTGTATATCCCTCTGTTACATTGTCAATAGCATCCTGAATTTTTATATAATCTGCAATTCCGTCATTATCAACATAGACAGTTTTTTGGTTTTTTTCTGATGTATCTTCAAAACATCCACTAAAAGATATAAACAATAATATCAAACAAATTGATATTGTAGGTATTTTTGACTTCATATTTAACATGTGAATCTTTATTTAATATGTCCTTAAAAAATAAACGGTAAAAAACAATTAAAAATTTTAAAATACATTTGACCTTATTTTAAGGTCAAAACAAATACTGTTTTTTTCTATTATTTTTCAGGTATTGTTAACATTTTATGTCTTTTTAAACTACTATGATATTTATATTCCTTAACACTGTTAGGAAATTTAAGAGAAATAGTTTCTAATAATTTATGAATTTGACTTACATCTGTTAAAAAAATCTCAATCTCAATATCTGCTGCATCTCCAATTGTTCCATATACGCTTCTTACATGTGGATTTTTAACTAAATATCCTATTATAGGTTGTTTTTTCACATCTTCGTTAAGATTGATATCAAGTCTGTATAGTTTATATTTAAGTTTTGAAAAATCAATTTCAACTTTAAAACCTCTTATTACCCCTAGATTTATTAAGTTCTTAATTCTACTATTTATTGTTTGTGTTGAGCATTTAAGTTTTTCTGCTAATTTAATTATTGGTATTCTCGCATCAGCATTAATAAGTTTTAATAATTCAAAGTCTAAATTATCAATTTTAACAGCTGATCTTCCTCCAATTTCCCAAACATTATCAAGATCTGTTCTTTCAGTAGAATCTTCATCAATTAAAAATGAAAAACAATACATTTTTTCATAGCAAAATAATGAAAATGATCTTTTTGAAAAATATTTACTAAATTTACTAAAAGCATCATCCCAAAAATGATAAAAATCATAAATATCCCTAACTGCCATATATACCGATACATCATATTGACCTTCTAGTGAATTTACTGTTAATGAATAACTATTATTTATAAAATGATCTAATATTTCCTTTCTTTTTTCAGGAGAAGCATATTGATAAACAAAATAATATCTAAGATGAATATATCCTAATTTTGAAATATCAATATCTGTAAAAAAATTATAAATAATTCTGTTTTCTTGAAGCTTTTTTACCCTTAAGGCAACAGCATCTTTATGTAAGCCAACCTTCTTTCCTATTTGAGCAAATGATTGTCTTGAATCAATATCAAGATGATACAAGATTTTTCTGTCTTTCAAATCAAGTTTTTCCATGATTTTCTGCAAAATTGCATTTTATTATAATTATTTTAACATTTTGCTGAAAATTCTCAAAAGACATTTTATGATAGTTCCAAACGCTACCTTTTAATTGATGAAAATGAAAGAATGTAGAGAATGTGGCAAAAATTTGGGGCTTTTGAAGGGCTACAGACATCCAGTATTAGGAAGAGATTCAGTTCTATGTAGCAGTTGCTTTGATACTGTTTATGACAGTGTAGTTAAATGGAGAGAAGCCAATTTACCATATGTTGGCTTTTTCAAAAATAATTCTTCTAATAAAAATTATGAAATTAATTTGAAAAAGACATTAACAGGTTGGGCTAGTGCAAAGAAAAGTGTTTACTAATATTATGATAAAAAGAAGGTTTGAATTAAAATGAAATAAGGAGGTGAAAGGAAAATGATCTTTGAGATATTTGGATTACCACCTGGAGAAGGTGGACATGGTTGGCTCCTATAATTAAAACAAGGTATAAAATGGAGCATTATAGGAAGGTGTTGCTCTTTTATGAGCAACAATAATTTTTCTATTATTTAATGTTTAAAAAATGAAAAGGGGTAAAAATAATGAATCAAATAAAACTAAAAAAAATTGCGATACTTGAAGACGCAGTTGTTGTATATAGTAGTGGAGAAAGAGAAATTCTTAAAGCAATAAATGTAAGTAACAATGGAGTATTTACAGGTCATCTTATAAATCATTGTGAATTTGTGGAAGGAGGGGGCATTCCCAAAAATAATATTAAAAAAATTATTGGCGGGAAAAAAAGAATGGTTTATAAAAAAAATTTTTAAGGAAAAATACATGGAATATTTAATAATTTTAAAAATATTATAAAAAAGAAATTTATATTAATATATAAATTATTTAGTATATAATTAATCATAGATTAAAATTTGAATGTTATGTTTGATATTACCAAGTCAAAAAAATCAAAATATCTGCTATTCAGCAGCCTTTATTTTATTCAGGGTATTATTTTAACAATTGGTTATTTAATATTGCCTCTTTATTTAATTGAAAATGGTTTTTCTCTTCCAGTAACGACATTTGTTGCTGGGATTGTTATGCTTCCTTGGGCAATTAAATTTTTTTGGGGTGGTGTTGTTGATTATTACGTTGGATTAGGTAGAAAAATATTCATAATTATAGGAGGTTTTCAATTTGCTTTTGGTCTTTTTGCAGCAGCTTTTATCGATCCAGCAGTTTCTTTATTTTTGTTTTCATTTTTTATTTTTTTAAGTGTATCTGGTGTTGTTTTACTTGATGTTTCACTTGATGCATGGGCAATTGAAACATCATTGGAAGAAGAAAGAGGAAAAATTAGTGGGGCAATGTTTTCAGGTCAACGTATTGGAAGAGGTCTTAGTTCTTTAGTTTTTGGTTATATTGCTCATGTTTATGGATATAACTATGTCTTTTTATTATCTGGTTTTATTATTGTTATATTAACATTTTATTCATTTTTGTTCAAGGACACAAGAATAATAAAAAAATCAAAAAAGATTGGATCTGTTCTAATAAAAGAGTTTAAAAAAAAAAAGACACAGCTGGTTTCAATTTTTGCATTTGTTCTTTTTGTAGGTATTGGCATAATTACTTTAGTAGTTCCATTATACTTAAAGATTTATTTTCAATTGGATGTAGCCCAAATTGGACTAATTACCTCAATATATCCTTTGATAATTGCTATGGGTTCGCTATTAGGTGGAGTAATGGCTGATAGATTCGGAAGAAAGATAACTTGTTATGTCTTTATTACAAGTAGTATAATTTTTACTACTTTATTTATATATGCTACAACCCTGGAGTTTTTAATTGCTATTTTTTACATAGTTGGATTTCTTTTTGGTGGTTACCTTACAGTAAATTTTGCTATGATGATGGATGTAACCAATCCTAAAGTAGGGGCTACTCAATTCTCAATTTTAACAAGCCTTGCAAATGGTGGTGCACTTATTGGTGAAACTGCAAGTGGAACTATCGCTGCAATGATTGGTTTTACTCGCACTTTTCTTTTTTCCGCGTGGTTTTTAGGACCATCGCTATTGATTTTATATTTTATTAAACTTAAAAAGTATATAAAAAAGAAATAAACCTTCCAATCTATTTTTTAATTAGCCCTAAATGATAATATTATCTTCTATTAGTTATTTTTAGTAAAGAACAACTTGAATGAAAAATTCAAATCAAATCTTTTATTTTTATATTGTCGATGTATTTGTGAGTATTTGTATTACTAAAATATTTATAATTTTTTATTGAATCAGGAAATTTTGTTGTTATGTCTCCACTAAGAACAAAAATCTAATTTTATATCTTTTAAAAAAATCTTAAAGTGTAAAAATAAGGATTATAATCACTCCATATATATTTAAAAATGCAATAACTATTTTATTTATAATTTTTATAAGGTAATCTCTAATAATATCGATAATTTTAAATAATTTATAAATTACATAATTTTATTAATATAATAATTAATTCAGCTGGGGAACTTCAATAATGATTATAAAAAATCGACAGAAAATAATTATTGGAATCTCATTACTACTA
This sequence comes from uncultured Thermoplasmatales archaeon, assembly GCA_964346655.1. GTDB lineage: Archaea > Thermoplasmatota > E2 > DHVEG-1 > DHVEG-1 > CAYFVP01. The sequence goes on along the minus strand of CAYFVP010000121.1, from coordinate 3,573 downwards.
ATCGTAATTTTAGTAATTTCAAGTACCTTTATCTATATTCAATTTTTTAAAGAAGATAAGGATCAAAGCAATGATAAAAAAATAGTAGAAATGGAAATAGATAATCGCATAAGTCCCTTGGAAAATCAAGGTTTGGTTCTTGAGGTTCTTAGAATTCGCCATAGAGGTCTTTATGAGAAATTGAAAACTCCTGGTAATTCATGGAGAAAAAAACCATCGTTTTATTTTGTTTCTGAAATTGATGGTTTAAGATATGAAAGTAAACATGTTGAGCAGCATGGTAGATCTGCGGAAATTTTGTTTAATACTTGGGATTCAATGTTTCAGGATAGAAGGGTTATGAAAGATGTAGATGAAGAGCAGTTGAAATCTACTGTTTCATTGACTATTGTTGAAGTTGTTAAGAAAGGCATTATTTTTAAAAGATCTAGTGAATTTGAAAGGGATAAAATAACACTTGAATATGATTATAGAACAGGTCGTTGGTCTGGTGATGATAATTTCAGGGATAGAGATGGGTATGGTTATTATTTAGGTGATACTTTTGAAATTTGGTTTAATATTTATCAGATAGATTTTGATAATGATTTTATTCCTTATTGGACTGAGGTAAATGTTCTTGGAACTGATCCTCGAACTGATGATAGTAAAAAAGATCCTGATGGTGATGGTATCCCCACTGCTTGGGAATGGAAATATGGTTATGATCCTTTTACATGGGATGATCATGAAAAACTTGATCCTGATATGGATGGATTGGAAAACATTGAAGAATATAAAACAGCTAAATATCTTGCTGATCCTTTTGCTCAAGATGTCTATGTTGAAGTAGATATTATGAATGGGAAGGGATTATTTGATAGACCACGTTATTTATATAAGGAAAGTCAACAAGCAATTATTGAAAAGTTTGCTGAACATAATATCAGAATTTTTTTTGATGATGGTTGGCCTGGTGGTTTAAATAATGGTGGTGGAGATATTGTTCCATATTATGAAAAAATATCAGGGCCTTCTGGTATGATGTTACAATACTATAATAATTATTTTCCTGATGAGCGAAAGGGGATATTTAGATATATGGTAATAGGAAATGGTGGAGGTTGTAATTTTCCATCAAGAGGTAATTATGGTGATACTATTTATATAGCATATGATCCTCAAATTCCATTTAGGCCATTATTAGGATTTAAAAAGTTAATTACTCACGGAGTTTTACCTACTGTCAGAGGTCAGCGTGTATCAGTAGCTGCAGTTACCATGCATGAGTTAGCACATTCCTTTGGAATCTCACGTTGGACTTTTGAAGGCTGTGATAATATATCATATGGCCTTCCACTTTTTCCAAAAAAAGAATACAAATGGGTTGCATATAGAAGTGTAATGAACTATCAATGTATTTATGATCCAAAGTTATTAGATTATTCTGATGGTAAAAATGGTCCTCCATATGATCAAAACGACTGGGAAAAATTTTTCATTGGTGAATTCCAATACAATATGGAGATGATTATAGATCCATCAGATAGAGATGTTCTAAATCCTGATTATATTGTATGGGGTGAAACAGAAGTTGGTGTTACAGGCTATATTTATGATGAGAATTTAACCCAAGATTTTATCAAAAGCATAAACGGTTGGTCCCCTGTTGATCCAATTCAATCAAATTGGATAGTTTTTAAGTTAGAAGATAAGAATAAATATCCTAATAATAAAGAAGTAAAAATCTTGGTTCAGCCAAAAGATGTTCCCTTTGCAAGTTGGTCAGAATATGCAGAAGGAAAACTTGATTCAGAAGGTAATATTTACTTTTATTCTCAACAGGATGTAATTAACAATATTATGTCTAAAATTTCTTAAACAACAGTTATCTTTTAAGAATCATTTTTTCAATTAAGGTCCAGATCCCCAGCTTTATTTATTGAAATAATTTGTAGCAAGAAAAAACCCAGAACTATAACCTGAATATTTTAATAATTAATACGAAAAAAATGAAAAAAACAAGTCGTAGATGAGTGTTTATTCTTCTGGCATCCAGCTCCATTTATGTGTCTTTGTAGCACTAAAGTAGATGTAATTTTTTATGGTATTAGGGAATTTTATTTCTAGGTCTTTCGTTATCTCATGGAGTTGATTTGCATTGTTTAAAATAAAAATGAACTCAAGATCAGCATAACCTACTGATTGTATAACTTCGTCAAGATTTGGATTTTTTTCTATATAATTGATTATTTTTTGTAATTTATTATAGTCTCTAAGAATAATATCTACTTTGTATCTTTGATAACCCAATTTTGAAAGGTCGATATTAACCCTAAAGGCTGTTATTATACCAGATTCTTTTAGCTTTTTTATTCTATTTTTTATGGTAACAGCGGTTGTATTAAGCTTTTCAGCTATTTCTATTGTTTGCATTCTTGAATTTTGAGAAATAAGTTTTAATACCTGATAATCCAAGTCGTCAATATCAATTCTTTTTTCACTACCATATAATATAGACTTTACTCTGGTATCCAGTTCCTTATCTTCTTTTTCAAGCAAAAACGAATATCTATAGCAATATGCTTGAAATATAACAGAAAATACCTGATTTGTAAAATATTCTCTATATTTACTTATTATAGTTTTCCAAACAGAAAAACTCTTTGATATAGTATTTGTATCTGAAATTATTACTAGATTATAATGTCCTTCAGTTGAGTGAATAATTCTAGTATATTTGTTTTTTATAAAAAAATTAATGATTTCTTCCTTTTTTTCAGGAGATGCATACTGATAATTAAAGTAGAATCTATATCTAGTATAACCTAATCTATAGTCATCTGTTTCTGTATAAAATCCTTTTATTACTCCTTTATCCTGAAGCTTTTTTATCCTATAAGCTACCACATCTTTATGTAGACCTACTTTTTTACCAATTTGAGCAAATGATTGTCTTGAATCAAGATCAAGATGATACAAGATTTTTCTGTCTTTATGATTTATTTTTTCCATGTGATTCTGAAAAATAATATTTTTCAAAATTATTTATATTTTTAAAGATTTTTTATCTAAATTGATTATATACTTTTTGTTTATCAAATTCAACTTAATATAAGAATTATATATAACGTTTTTATCAAGGATTTGATTAACTACGGATGAGTAGTCCGTTTATGGTCATTTAACTCATTACATGAGTCAAAATATTTGTTACCACACTCATCGCATCTATATGCATCTCCCTTAAAAGGTTTATTTGGATGAGCGATTTTTATATGGTTATTATAACCTTCCCATGTTTCAAAATAAACATCGGAAGTACAATGTTCACATTTTTTTGCAGTTGGCATACCCATAATTTACTCACCTCTTCAAGAAATATGTAACTTGGCATTCTTTAAAAACTTTTATATTAAGTTATAAAACGAAGAGATAAATTCTTATAAAATTTTAAAACATTTGTTATAAATAGGGTATTTGTTTAGCTTAGGATAAACATAGTTCTTTTCTGAGGAGTTTCTCAAGCTCTTCAAAGATATTTCTCCCTTGCAACCTCCATGTTGCAAACATAGAAGCAATATATTGATAATT
>CAYFVP010000120.1:0-12793 GCA_964346655.1 uncultured Thermoplasmatales archaeon | reverse complement strand
TCCAATATTGCGATGTGATGGTTGCACCAATTCTCAATGAATTTCGTTATTCTTTTCTTGACCATCTTTGCGTGTGATAATGCCTCAGATAATTCTTTTGTAACATATTCTTGCTCTGATAATTTTTTATCCTCATCAAGAACTGGCTTATGCAATTGCCCATTCTCATCATAAGTTCCACCGTCAAAATCTGTTAGTATATTCTTTATGATATTTTCAATATCTCTAAATCCCTTTTCAGTTGTGAAATATTCTCCATTATGTAGGATAATATTTCCTGTATCTGTATCTAAATAAATTATTATTGGGAACGTATCTTCTAATTCTTTATCGTCAATTTCAATTTTCATTTTTTATCAACTCCTGTTTTTAAAAAATTGGGTAAATCTGGTTTTTTTGGGAAATGCAAGGAGAACCCAATTTCATATGCCATATATACCTCATCGGAAGAGGGGGAATACAGACATCCTTTCGTTTTCGACTGCATTTTGGATTCAATTTTTCCATCCTTTTCTATCAACCTCCTACCTATAAAATTCAGGTATTGAAAGAATTGATTAATAATATATAAAGTTGTGTAGAAACCTTAAAATACTATAATTGTATGGTGAAATATTAAATATAGGATTGATTATCATGAAAGATATTGAGATGCCGAGAACAACAATATCTTTAACCAAAGAGCAAATGAACGAACTCAAACAGATGGCAAAGGAAGGATATAGACCATTATCACAACAGATAGTTTTTTTAATGGACTTCTATAAAGAACATAAAGATAAATTTAAGAAATAAATTAGAAGGTTGGAGACAGGACTGGAGTAGCGATATCCTATTCCCAACCATTCTTTTAATTATATTGTGAATATCTAATCATTTTTTATTGTCAATTTTCAATATTGAAATTATTTAATCATATAAGGTTTTATTCTGGATTTAATTATTGTATCGTACCTTCACTTTTTGTCGAATAAATAAAAGACTAAAATTATAAATAATATGAATGAAATGTATAATTAGAATTAAATGAACATAACTGAATCATTAACTAGCATTATTCTTGGTTTATTAGGAGGGATAGTTGGTTCCACGTTCTATGATTATTTTATTTCAGACTTTATAAAAAAAAATTTTTTTTCCTATAATAAAATTTATATACTCTTAGAATATACCCCCTAAGATTTGATAATATATTGAGATTTTTGTCATTTTTTAGTTTTTTTTTTACATAAATTATTTAAAGTTTTTGGTGGGAAAATTATTTAAATTTTTTTCGTATAAGATTAAAGATAATTTTTTCAAAAATTTCTGGCATTTCTCCTGTTAATTTATTTTTAATGCAAAAACATTTCATGTAAAAATTTATGCAATTTTTATTGCATGCATCAATTGCATGTTTTTCAAAAGTTATGAAATGTAACAAAATTTGTGTGAAATTAGCATTTCTAAATCTTAATCTTTGGTATTTTGATTTCTGGTATATCATAAGGGGATTTCTTTTTCCTTTTCTTCTTTGAAGTTTTCTTTTTAGTTGATTTCTTCTTTGTTGGTTTTTTAATTAAACGAGTTATTTTTTCACCTGTGATAAAATCATGTCCTAAAACTTTTCTTCCTTTTTGACTATGCCTCTTAGCATGATGATTAGGACATAGCAATTCAATATTTGAAAGTCTGCTATCACTATTTTTCATGTTTTTATGATGAAACTGCAAGTTTTCTTTATGCTTACAACCTCGATATTCACATGTGTTTTTAGCCCTCTCTCGAACTTTTCTTTTTTTATCTGCTGGAAGTGGCTCTCTCGATGATGCTTTGCCAAATAAGTCAAATTTGGGTTGTTTTATTTTTGGCAGTTTTATAGAAAAAGGGTCTTTTATCATATTATCACTTCTTTTTCTTTTTTTGGTTTACTTCTACGATGTGCTTTAACTTTCGAAGGTTTTTTATAACCATGCCAGAGAGCATCTTTTAAAGATTGTTGCCTTTTATGAGCTTTTACTTTTACAGTTTTTTTAGCCATATAATTCTTCCTCAATTCTCAATACTAGTGAAGTAAAAATTGGATTCCACATTTCAAATGATTCTTTTAAAGAATAATATTTATCAATGTTTTGAATCATTGCTCCAATTTCATCTTCAACATTATTCTATAGGTTTATTTACCTTTAATAACCCCCCCCAAATTCTTCCAAATGGTACAATTAAAAGTTTTCCATCACCCCTTAGGTGAATTATAGGTATTCTCACCGACCATTCTCCATATATATTATCTTTATATGTTGTTTTAATATCAAAATCCTCTACTTCTACTTCACAATTTAGTTGTCTTAAATAATCACTTAATTTCTTACAAAAATCACTACTCATCACCTTAGTTTTGATGTCATTTATGGTTAATTTACTTGTTTTATTATTGAAATTATCAATATCTTTAATTATGTCGTTCCTAAAAATCGTATGACTTTTTTCCAATTCTTTTATTCTCTCATCCATATTAAACCTCTTTTATTTTTCCTCCTAATTTTTAATATTTGAAACAACTATAACATATAAAAGGCTTATCTTAACAACTGTAAATAAAAAAAATTGGATTTGATGTGGGAGTAGCATCACATCGCATCCAATCATCTTTTTTAGATATATTTTTGGCAGGTGAATATCTATCATAGTGAACTATATCAAATTGCCAAGTTCTACATCATATGTACATGAATAGAATATCTGATAGAACAGTAAAAATTTAATAAACTAAGGGAAATTTCATTTTATCTGAAGTTATTTTTAATTTTGCTAATTTCTTTTGTTATTATATCTTTTTATTTTTTGAAAGGACATAATTTTTTTATAAAATAGAGTAAGTCGTAAATTAAGTCAAAAACCTATTTCAAACAACTTTTTTTTAAAGTTGTGTATTTTTAAAATGGTAATAATAAACCAAATAAGAGCAGCTATTTGCCAATATTTATAATAAGTTATGTAATACTGCTCTAATAATGACTTTTGATAAAAAAACTTTAGTTATTCCTGAAAATACTAAATTTGAAGAAAAAACAATTATTTCAAAAGGCGATGTTATAATTGGTGATAGATGTTTAATACAGTTTGGCATTAAAACAGACGGTAGAATTTTTATTGGAGAAAATGTAATTATTGATGGCAATTTAGATGCTACAAATGACATAAGAGTTGATATTTTTTCTAGTATTGGCGGAGATGTAAAAAGTGGAGGTAATGTCTATTTTGGAGAAAAAGTAAAAGTCAAAGGTAAACTTTCTCTTAAGGGAGATTTAGACGTTGGTGATAGTGTTGAAATAGAAAAAGGATTTGAAGCCAAGGGTTGGATTAATATTCGTAGCCCAATTCCCATTGTAATATATATATTTATATATCTTTTACAGCTTTTAAAGATGGGGCATTCTGAAGAAATCGATAGAATCCTTGAAGAAATCGAGGAAAATGAAGGAAAGACAATTCCTATTTCTGAAAGATTTCTTTTTATTCCTAATAATTCAATTATTGGAATTCAAAAATCAAAGATAGACAATAACGTTTTCATAGGTAAAAAATCCAGACTTCTGGGAAATTACGAAGTAAAGGGAAACACCTTTATTGAAAATGATTCAATCTTTCATGGAACATTAAAATCAACAGGTAATATTTACTGTGGAAAAAAAACAGTAATTAAAGGAAATATCTATTCAAATGGTGATTTAAGAATTGATGATGGAGTAGATATTGCAGGTAGCATTTCGGGATCTAAAATATATTTATCAAAAACTGCTATAGTAAATGGAGAACTATTTTCCAAATCAGGTGTTTCTTTTATAAGTTCATCAAATATAATGACCGAAGAAAAAATACATCGTTTTAAAAGTAATACTGACATTGTTGATGAAGTAGAAAATTTATTGGAGTAGAAAGAAATGGGAATGCAGATTGGTATTGTCGGTAAACCAAACGTAGGAAAATCCACGTTTTTTAATGCTGCAACCGATGCCCATGCAGAGATTGCAAATTATCCCTTTACAACAATTGATGCAAACCGGGGAGTAATGTATGTAAATAAGTCTTGTCCGTGTAAGGAATTTAATGTCAAATGCACACCAAATAATTCAAAATGCATTAATGGTACAAGGTTTGTTCCAATAGAAGCAATAGATGTAGCAGGTCTTGTTCCAGATGCATTTAAAGGACGAGGTCTTGGAAATAAATTTCTTGATGATCTCAGACAAGCCCATGCATTGATTCATATTGTCGATGCATCAGGTGGAACAGATGCAGAGGGAAATCCCTGCGGCGTTGGAGAATATGATCCAATTAATGATGTAGAATTTTTAGAAAAAGAAATCAACTATTGGCTTATGGGAATCATTAAAAAAAGTTGGGAAACTGTTGCACGTAAAAGTGAACTTGAGGGAAAAAAAATTGAGCCAATGCTTGCTGAAAAATTAACAGGTCTTGGTATAAGAGAAGAGCATATCTATGAGGCAATAAAGTTTTTAAATCTTGATAGAGATAAACCATCAAACTGGACAGATGAAGAACTGTATAAATTTTCAGATCACATTCGTAAGACAAGTAAACCTATGTTAATTGCATTTAATAAAGTTGATATTGCACCAGATAGTTTAATTACAAAAATTGATGGTTTAAGAAAAAACGGAGGCTATGTGGTTCCAACAAGTGCCGAGTCAGAGCTTGCCCTGACACATGCGGCAAAGAATGGATTTATAGAGTACAAACCTGGTGCATCAGATTTCAAGATTTTAAAAGAGTCTGAATTAAATGAAAAACAACGAAAAGGTTTAGATTATATTAAATCTCATGTATTAGAAAAATTCAGTTCAACAGGCGTTCAAAATTGCATTGAAGAAGCAGTAAAAATGCTTGATCTAATAGTAGTATATCCAGTAGAAGATGAAACACATCTAACTGACAAAGATGGAAGAATACTTCCTGATGCACATTTTATGAAAAATGGTAGTACTGCAAAGGATTTGGCATACAAAGTCCATACAGATCTCGGAGACCATTTTATAAGAGCAATAGATGCTAGAACCCATCGAATAATAGGTGCAGATTATAAATTAAAAGATGGAGATGTAATAAGAATAGTAGCAGATACTTAAAAAAAAAAATTATTTTATAACTCCTTCTTTACTACAATAAGGACATTTAATTGGTGTTGCATCTCCTGACTTTTCTGCAGAAAATATATGTTTACATTGTGGGCATCTTACCTTTAATGTTTTTTTCTCAGAAATAGCTTGTTCTTGCTTTTTTGTATAAGGGACATCCTTAATTTCTACAGATATTTCAAGATCTGGTTTCGATGTGCAAATCTCTTCTTTTTTAAAATCTTTTAGAGTTTTGAAAAATTCTGATTCTTTAATTTCTGCTTTTCTATTATTAGAACTATCGGAAATATTTTCTCTAAATGAATTAATATCGATTTCTAAATCTTTTTTTTGTCCTTTTTCATATGACTTATTAAAATAAAACGGACTAGAAACTCTAACATCCTCTATTTTCTTTTCTTGAACTTTTTCATGTGATTTATCAAAAGAAAACGGTTCAGAAATCCTGGGTTCTGATTTATCAAAAATTTCCTCTTCTTGATCTTTTTCTCCCTTTTCTTTCGCCCTAGTTTTTCCATATGACTCATTAAAAGAAAATATCTTAGGTTCACTTTCCTTAGATTTGGCAATAAGATCTTTTTCTAATTTCTCAGATCTTTCTTTTGACAAAGCCAATAATTTATCATCTTTTTCGTTTATATTAAATAAACCCTTAATTTTATCTGATCTCCATTTTTCTAATTGAATAGGTTCATCATCAGATCTTGAATCATTTGCTGGAAAAATCATATCTTTTTTATTTTTAAATTCTATAAATAAACAAAATGTGATAAATCCACCATACATTACTGAAATAATCAAAAAAATAACTGAACCAATTAAACTGATAAAACTGTAAGAAAACAGGGGAAATGGTGAAGATAAATATATCATTTGTTCTACACTTATATAACCAATTACGGAAAAGAAAAGAAATACAATTAAAAAAGCGATGACTATCATAAAAATATTTGCTGTTATCATCAAGAAGTAACCAATATTTGAAGATTTTGTTGATGAATGATAACAAACACTTAATAAAGAAATTAATCCAATGATAATTGTAAACCAAAGTAACATATTAATTATATTAATTTGGTTTGCAATACTTTTTATTTCAGGGTAATTACTATTTTTCATCATCTCAAAATTTAGATGAAATTCTTTTTGTCCATTACCTGAATCTTGAAAAGCAATCCAGGGGAAAAAGGATGTTGAAAAAAGCAAAACTATTCCAAAAACAATAACCATAATTGAAAATCTAATCCCTCTTCTTGCTGTTAATTTAATCATTATTAAATGCTCCAAATTTGAATGTTAAAAACCGTTTTTCAGATTTTTCAGTCTCATCTCTTTTTTCAATATCATGGTAGTTTAGTTTCAATATTGTAATGCAAGATTTTACTAATACTAGAGACAAAAAGATCATTATTAATGGAACAACATAAACAAGTCGAATATCATTTATACCTAAATCTATAACATATTGCCAATTAAAATATAACATAAAATATGAAGCGATGAATTTTAATCCATATATCAAAACAATTAAAGATAATACTATACAACATGCTGCAAATCCTGAATATATCATTGTTACATTATCGATATTAAAAGTATGAAATTTATCAATTATCAAATATAAACTAAAAATAATTGAAATAATAATCATAATAACAAATGCTGTCATTGTTGTTTTTGGAATATTTGAAAAATCATTTAATGTAAGTCCAATATAAGAACCACTATATTTTTCTTTATTTGATATTGGAGCTTCAAAAAGGTTTATTATTTCAGGATTAATTTTATCAATATTTTGATCTTGAATAAAAAAATCTCGTCCAACAAAATATTCTACGCCACCAGTTGCAGTATCATATTTTAAATACATCCATGGAAAGAATTGCACGCAAATAATTGCAAAAATTGCAATAAAAATAACTGCAATGCCAGATTTAATAAATGGTTTTCCTTTAGCTTTGGTTGTTTCCATTTTTTTCTTTTTTCTATTTGCTATATAAAATTCAGCTTTCTTAAAAGTTTCATCCAAAATGAGCTCTTTATATTTATTTTTATCAATTTTTCTTTTTTTAAAAAAAATCTCGTTTTCTTTTATTTCGTCCCGCATACCCTCTCCTGCACCAAAAAATAAATTGAAATTCTACTATTAAATCTTTTGAAAATTTATTAAAATTTGAAATTTTAATTTTTTTTATTTGAATCTACATATGCATATCACCTATATGTGCATAATTAGCTGCGAAACACTTTTTTATATCAATTTTCCCATACAAAAATAGGATCACTCGATTCAAACAATTTTTATTTATTGGAGGAAAAACATGCGAAGGAAAAGAAAATCATACAATAATCTATCACGATTTATTGACAAAAAAATACCGTTTGAAGATTTACCTCTTAAAACTATGAAAGTTACAATTCATGCATTAAGATGGGTATTTTTACTAATATTCTTATTTATTACAATTGGAATCTGTGTACTATTTATCACAGGAGGAGATAACTATGTCCAAATAATTTTAGGATATAGTATTGCAGGTTTTTTTACATTTTTTATGGGCTACTTTGGTTGGATTTTAGCCCAAGGAATAATCGAGATGATTACTGGTAAAAATAGTAAAAATGAACATAGTATTTTGTATTATTTTAGAAAAAATAAAAAATATAAGTTCTAATTGCTGATTGGTAATACAATTATTTATCTATTATATTTATTACAGTTGTGGTGGATATTTATTGATAGTATTTGATAATCATCTACACTTAAGAAGAGATGGGCTATATCTTGAAGCTGTAAAAGAGTTTAAACGCGCTGGCGGAACACATTTTGTTTTATGTCAACTTCCTATGACTTATCTAGTTATACAAAATAAAAGTTACAAACAATGTTATATTGAAACATTAAAAATGGCAGATGAAATTATTTCCAAAATTGATATAGGTGTTTTTGTTACAGTTGGCCCATATCCTGTTGATTATCTTAAATTAATTGAAAGGTTTGATAGAGATACAACAATTGAAATAATGAAAAAAGGAATAGATGAAGCAGCGCACCTTTGTGAAGAAAAAAAAATTATAGGAATTGGGGAAATCGGTAGACCTCATTTTCCAGTTGATCTACAAGTAAACAAGGACTCTAATGAGATTTTATTATACGGAATGCAAAGAGCAAAAGAGCTTAGCGTTCCAGTTATTTTACATACAGAAAGTACAACAATTTTACAGTGTAAACAGCTAGCTGAAATGGGGAGAAAGGTTGGACTCCCCCCCGAAAAAATAGTAAAACATTTTTCACCTCCCTTTATTTTACAACAAGAAAACTCTGGTCTTATGCCTTCAGTTCTTGCCAGTGAAAAAAATTTGATTGCTGCTATTAAAAAAGGAACGCGATTTTTAATGGAAACAGATTATATAGATGATCCAAGAAGGCCAGGTGCTGTTTTAGGACCAAAAACAGTTCCTAAAAGAACTATTGATTTAATTAAAAATGGCTATTTATCAGAAGAAAAAGCAAATATTATACATAAGATAAATCCTGAAAAAACATATAATATTTGTTTAGAAAGATAGAATTTTATATAGTTATTTTATTTGGATTTGAGGATTGACATGGTTAAAAGGTCTTCAAAAATTAGCACGAGAACATATCTTATCATTATAATATTTTTATTGATAATACTAGGTGGTTACTTAATTGCTACAAATCTTCCAGAGGGAATAGATGCTTTAACACCAGAACAAATAAATATCAATAAACAAGAATATATTGGAAAAACAGTAACTGTTGTAGGAACCTTTAATTTTTTTGGAGCTGACCCTGTGATACTTACAACATCTACTGCTTTAGAAGAGGATAGAATATTGAAAATAAATTATTCTAATATTCCAAATGCAACAGATGATTTGTTCCAAGATGAAAAATATTATTTTACAGGAAAAATTGAAAGAGAATATCCAGACAATCCTCTACTCATAGATAAAATAATTCTTATCCTTGATAAATTTGAAAAAGTTTAAGATTTTTCTAACCTATATATTTAAGTTCCTCTGTTTTTTCTTTTGTGATTCCTTCCATTTCCTTAAGTTGATGGGCAATGTGTTCGATTTCTCTAGCCTTTTTTTCAAGAGCCGATAGGCCAATCTCAATTTTTGTTATTTTCATTAAAATCTTAAGAACTGCCTTTGCACTTTTTGGATCAACTAAATAACCCGGAGTTTCACCCATAAAACAAGTCCCTTGCATATTCCTTAATTTTCCAAGGCCTAAAAGCAGTCCACTTGCACCAACTATCCCTCCGCCTGGTTCATTTTTCTTAAAAACTGCGCCATATTTTTTCATAGTTTTTACTAGATTCCTATCAGTTGTAGCACATAGAACTTTTGGGTCTTTTATATCATGACCCAAACCATACCCACCTAGAGTGTATAATTCTTTTACTCCAAAGGCTTCAGCTAAATCAAGTATTTTCTCAACAAGCTCATATTGTCCCTGGGAAGAGAGTCCTTGATAGTCTCCAGTTAGCAAAATAAGATCTCTTTGATTTCTCTTTTTTGCTTTCCAGAAATAAAATTCATTATTAACAAGTGAAATCGTCCCATCGATATTAATAAAAACCTGAGGGGGAAAATCCTTACTGTGAAGTTCTGCAAATTTTGTAGCTTTAATACTATCAATTAAGTGTTCAACTGCAAGTTTACCAACATTTCCAATACCTGGAAGACCTTCTATTAATATCGGATTGTTTAATTTAGGTTTTTTATTAACATATCTAATATTTACATAATCCATTTTATTTCACCTATTTTGCTCTTTTTTTAACTTTCTTCTATATTTACCATAATGATCCTGTGTAGAAAACCGGGGAGGATTTCTTATCACAGACTTACTTTTACACTTACTACATATTTTATCAAGCGTATAAGTTTTACAATTGTTACAGTAAAACAAATTTGTCATTTACTCCTCAAGTTTCCGATGGAATTCACAATCTCCATAATAATTTTTAATAGTATCTTTAATTTTGGAAACTGCTTTTTTAAGTTGATCTTCTGCAATTTTATAATCTGGTGCTCGTACAGTTATCATATACTGAGGAGCACCAATGTATTTTACATGAATTTCAACATCGTCATATTCACTTTCTTCTGCCTTCATTAATGCATTTTTTATATGATCAATTCCATCAGGCAACCAGGATGTAACATTAACATATCCTTTTATATCAACAAAGGGAATTGTTATACTAGTTTTTGCTATATCAATAAATGATTTAACCCATCCACCTGAAAAACCTTCATTTTTTAAAGTATCTTCATCAATTGCAGCTTCTTCAAATGCTGCATATAAAGTTCCATATTTTTTTATTAAATCTTCTCCAAAATCTTTGTAACATTGTTCTTTAGATATGCCAAGTTGTTTAGCAACCATCTCAAAGAGTTTATTGGATTTCTGTGCATTTTTCCATTCTTGAATTTTTTCTCTTTTTTGATGTTCATTGACACGCTTTAAAGATAAATCAACATGATCTTTTACTTTATCAACATGCATTACTTTGCAGACAATTTTTTGCTTTTCTTTAATATGATTTCTTATTCGTTTTACCCAACCTGTTGCAATTTCTGCAATATGAATAAAACCTTCCTTGTTTGGATATTCATCAAGAGTAATAAAAGCTCCAAAATTTTGTACTTTTACAACAGTACCAACAATGAGTTCTCCTTCCTCGGGGTATTCTTTTTTTATCATAAATTTAATCCTTTTTATTCAATAAATTCTAATACCTCACCCTTTATCTTTGCCTTTCCCCCTTGAGGTATTGCAAGTTTACTTCCACAGATATGGCAAGATACTGTTGTACTTGCCTTATTAAATAATACTTGCTCATTTTCACAGTCTTTACATCTAACCTTTATAAATCTACTCTTAGGATGGTTTTTCATTTATTCACCTATTTCAAATTTCTTTGATCTAATAGATGGTGGTTGATGGCTTTTTTTACATTCACTACAAGTATATTTTAATGCAAGCCTTCTACTTGTTTTTTCTCGACCCTCTGGTTTTGGTCTTGGAAAGCCTCCATATCCACTCATTACACGTCTGAAACGTCTTTGTCCTTGTTTAAGTTCACTTGCCTTTCTTTTTTTTATTTTTTCGATAGCATGAACTGTATGTTTTTTACATGAAGGACAGTATCTTTTAACTTTTCGGGGTTTTTGCATATATAACTCCAATGAAATAATTATAGAGTGAAATGGTAATATGGAGGTAATATAAAAATATGTTTACTAAAATTGACAGGAGAACTCTATTGAGAAAATGGTATTTGTGGAGATAATTAAAAAAGACGTTGGGATATGATTGTTTTCCCTAATTTCTTATCCTGTCTCAAGTCTCTCATTTATTTAGGCTTATAATCCCTAATGAGCATCTGAATGACTGCACTTTTGCTCATAAAAAGTTCCTCTGAAATCTTGATTAACTTTTCATGGAGAGGCTTTGGTATAGTGATTTGAATTCTGTCAAAGACCATGAGTAAACATTAAACAACTTCTACTTAAATAGGTTATCAGTATTTAATATTTACCATGTAGATACATTTAAATAATATATTAAATATACACTCTATGTTAATTGAAGGGAGGTTGATAGGAAAATCGGATAAAATTTGAACCTTAGTGTATGCTAGAGACAGGCTAAAGGTGAAGGATAAATAAAAAATAGAGAAAAGAGTAAAGCCGAAGAAAAAGGGAGGTATTTAATAAAATTATAAGGGAGTAAAATGAATGACTTATTGAAAAATCCAGAGATAATTCACTTCATAGTCAATAATTACTGTAATGGATATGGCTCACACGCAATTATGAACCAATTACATAAGATACATGATATTGAAATTCCAAGAGGTGCTATCGGTTATTGGATTAAAAAGTATAAAAAATACATCGACTTAGATGCTATACGACAGAAAGAAAAGATAAGTTTTTCAGAATGTATATTGATTGCTAACAATTTCCAAAAGAAGAATAAACATCCAAAAAAGAAAAAATGTTCAAATCCTGAATGCAATAATATTTGCTGGGCGACTAAGGAAAACTCTGTTTGCAGGGACTGTTGGAAGGAAGGTAAAATTGGAGAAAATAACAAAAGATGAACTTAGAATTAATAAAGCAGAGATGGGTCTGGTTCTTTTTTTCCCTTCCTCCTTTGATATTGGAAGAAACCCTACTCTCCTATAATGAGGATAAGTTTCTCTTTACACACAATCCAGACTCATCTCTTTTTCTTTAAAAAAAGGAGTTGATTAGAAAATGAAGATTGAAATTGATGATAAGGAATTAGAAGATACGTTACCAATAATAATTTATTTTAACACTGATGTAGGTTGTGTTATCGCACATAACGGGAGTTATCCCACATCAGAATCGGGATTGAATGAGATAGAGCGTATCATAGAGAATATACTGACTGACTTTGACGGTGGGGCATATGAGAATGGGGAATTACATAAACCAGTTCTTGATGAGGATAAGAGACTTTCAGAGCAAGAATATGTTACAAAAGAATTATCTGAGGCATTATCACACGCAAAGATGGTCAAGAAAAGAATAACGAAATTCATTGAGAATTGGTGCAACCATCACATCGCAATATTGGA
>CAYFVP010000119.1:0-1918 GCA_964346655.1 uncultured Thermoplasmatales archaeon | reverse complement strand
GTATGAGTTATAGTGTTACTACTAGTCCTGATATTGGTTCAGGTAGTGGTAGTAGGAAGAAGAATGGTGTTTATAAAGTTCCGATTAGTGGATTAGAAGAATTAACGGAATATTCTTGGAAAGTTATTGTAAGTGATAAATATGATACTGTTGAAAAAACTTTTATTTTTACAACCGAAGCTGAAGCACCTATAATATCGAATCCTATACCAGAAAATGATGCCATAAATGTTCAAGTTGATCTTTCAGAGATTTCGTTTATATTGACTGATTATCAGGGGGACTTAATTGATTATACTGTTGAGACAAGCCCTGATATTGGTTCAAGTAGCGGTAATGGGGTTGGAAATGGTAGGTATAATATGAGTATTAGTGGTCTTGATTATTATACTGATTATACCTGGTTTGTAAATGCTACTGATGGAAAACATTTTACTAATGAAGTATTTAATTTTCAGACAAGGCGTGTTCCAGGTTCCTGGTGGGATTCTGATTGGGGATATTATAAGGTTTGTAATATTAATAATCCGCTGGATGACTATCAAATAAAGATTATTGTAGGAAAGTCGGTGGGTGGAAATGTTACTTGCGAGGGACATTGTCAAGATGATTTTGATGACCTTCGTTTTATCAGTGGAACATATATATCAGAAGTTCCTTATTGGATTCAGAATTATACCAGTGGTGAACAAGCAACTATTTGGATAAACAATTTTTACAATGACAGTCAAATATTAATGTATTATGGAAATAGTAGTGCAGAGGATAACAGTAACGGTGATGCTACTTTCTGGTTCTTTGATGACTTTCCAGGTAGTTCACTTGATACTTCTAAGTGGGATTCTTACGGAACTGTTTCTGTATCTAACAGCAAGGTAAACATGATTAAAAATGCTGGTTCTGGGGCGGTTCCATGCATAAAAAGTGACATTAAGTATTCATCATATAATAAGGCATTGCATTCAAAGTTATATATAAATTCACTTGGTTCTACTCAGTATGGTATGAACTTTCATCAAACAGGTGCAGATGAAAACGTGAGAAGAATGTATTTTCTTTTTTCCTCTACAAGTTCACATGAGGATTATTATCTTGATTACAACGGTGGAGGTTATGACCATTATGGGGATTTCCTTTCTTGGTCTACTGGAATGTGGTATGAATTAGTATTAAAGTCAACACCTGGCGAATCTGTGAAAAATGAATGGGATAGAGACGGAACAACTCATACATATAATATTGCTGGTATAGATTCAACTCCTTTGCATATTCTACTTGGTAAATATATTTATGGTATAAGTAAAAGCACAACAGGAACTACAAATTTTGATTTTGATTGGGTTTTCCTCAGAAACTATACTAGAAATGAACCATATTGGTCTAACTTTGGAGATGAACAAACACCCCCTTAATGTTATCGAATGGAAATCCTCTGAGAGCTGGAACGGTTCTATTTTCAATTTAACGGTTTTAAAGTGGTCGACTATTGATTCTTGGAAATGTAATGGAAGCCCTTTCAATAATTAATGTAAGTAGTTAATTTAGTACACCAACAGAAAGGTATTTAAAAGGTAAATATGGATTTATTAATGGGGATGATTATAACCAAGATGCTCATTTTCCTAGGGATTTTGATTATAAAAAACTATCCAAAGGAGATATTGTAAATTTTGATTTGGGTTTTAATTACTATGATCCTCAAGCTTTAAATATTAAATAACAAAATAATAAGTAATTAAAGAAACCATATCCCCTTTAGAATTTAGGATTAATCCCATCAAAAAGTTTTATACACCCATTATCTGATTTAAATTATTGGAGGAGGTAACAGTTTGAGTAAAAGGTCTCTTGCATTTGGAATATGCTTCTTGTTGATGTGTTCTACATTTATCCCTGTTAGTCTTGGATTTAATGTTAA
>CAYFVP010000118.1:0-9431 GCA_964346655.1 uncultured Thermoplasmatales archaeon | reverse complement strand
CTGATCATCTGACAGATGTTTCTTATAAAACAAAGTACCATACCTCTCATTGAACGTTTTATGACAGGTATTGCATTGATACCTTTGAACTTTATTCTTTTGATGACCAAATTTTATGAGGTCTCCAGAGTTACAAAAATGACAACATGGAATCTCTTCGGCATCTTTATTTTTGAAAATAATACCATTCTTCTGCATCCCATCCACTAAAAGGAGTAAAGTCAATGTCCTTTATAAACCAACTCTAGATTGATGGGGTACCTTTAATCCCTTAAATTTAAATAATCTTAACTAATGTTCAATAACCTATTATGAGGGTCTTAAAATGAAAAATGAAAATTCAATTCTGTATGTTCAAACAAGCGATCAACCAGAGAGACAATATTCTCCATTAGTTTTAGCTCAGACTGCTAAAATGATGGATATCGAAGCAAAAGTGTATTATCTTGGGCAAGGCCTGAGAATATTACGACCTGGTGAAGTTGAGAAGATAAAACTTGGGAGTTTTCCAAGTGTTTCTGAAATGATTCAAAAAACATTAGAAATGAATATTGAAATCTATGTATGTGAAGCATCAAAGCAGATGCTTGGTTGGGAAAAGGTTGACTTGATCCCTGACGTAAAGATTGTTGGTGCTGCAACTTTAAATGATCTTGTATTGGAATATGGTTCCACAATGTGGTTTTAAAATAAAGATGAATAAAAAAAGAGGAATGACTTTGAAAAAGATTGCAGTGATCATTGATGATATGTTTGAAGACTCTGAGTATACAGAACCTGCTTCTGCTTTTATTGCAGCGGGCCATAATCTTACTCATGTTGGTTTAAAAAAAGGAAAAATAGTAATGGGAAAAAACGAAGGAACAGAGGTTTACAAAGATGAAGAATGATTTGTTTAATTTAGATGGGAAAATAGCAATTGTTACTGGCGCCAGCCGAGGACTTGGAAAAGCTATGGCAGTTGGTCTTGCTAATGCTGGTGCGGATATTGTTGTCACTGATATTCTAGATACATCAAAAGTTGTTGATGAGATTAAAAAAATAGGACGGAAATCTATTGGTCTATTAGTTGATGTTTGTAATAAATCATCTGTGGAGACAATGGTTAAAGAGACCATGGAAAAATTTAGGCGAATTGATATTCTAGTGAATAATGCAGGGATTTTAAGAATGGGTAACGCAGAATCAATGAGTAAGGATGATTGGGATAAAGTAATTGATGTTAATTTGAGTGGTCAGTTTCTATATGCTCAAACAGTAGGTAAACAAATGATAAAACAAAAATCTGGTAATATTATTAATATTGCCAGTATAGCTGGAATAGGTGGATATTCACAAGCAGTAGCTTATAACGCCAGTAAAGCGGGGGGTTATCTCTTTAACTAAAACACTGGCTGTGGAATGGGCTCAGTATAATATCAATGTGAATGCTATCTGCCCTGGTGTTTTCGCTACTGACATGACTGAAGATTTTCTAGAAAATGAAGAATTTAAAAAGAACATCAAAAAAAATGTTCCTCTTGGACGCTATGCAACTCCTGACGAGATCGTTGGAACAGCAATTTATTTAGCATCTAAGGCATCTGATTATGTTACCGGTCATTCCTTAGTAATAGATGGCGGTTGGACTATTTTGTTATAAAAAATGGTTGAAGAAGAAATTGATGAACTCCATTGTGATAAATGCGGTAAGACTCTTAAGAATTATAAAAACAGTGAATACCGACGTCTATGTGATGAGTGCTATTCAAATATATTAAATAAATAGAAATATCTACACCAATATCAGAAAATCAAGTTATCATATCAATAATTCAAAATATTTTTTCTTATAATATTTCTACATTTATTAGAATATGAACAATTATGACAATGTAAAAAGCTGTAGTAATGCTTACATGATAATATCTATTGAAATGTGGTTTGTAATACTTTCCAGCTTTTTAGGAATAAGCTGAAATCTATGAACGAATCCTGTTGCTACCAAAAGAACCATTATTATGAATAATGCAATTCCTTCTCCTAATTCTGGGTAAAACTGTTGTGGTCTACCTATTTGTCCAGCAAAATGAATAGAGATAAACATAAAGGAAATCAAAAAACCGAACACATGTATATTGAGTAAATTTTTCAGTCCCTTGGGGTAACGGCGTTTTAAAATATAAAAGATTGGTGTATATAATGCTATAAAAAAAGTACCAATCAATACCATCCAATGACTAAAACGAAGAGGACCTAAAAAGAAACCTGTATCTATCCATTCTATCAGAATAAAAACAATGAGAATAAAAGTAATTATAAGTAATGTTGATGCTGCTAGAAATATTTTATTTTTTAGTAGGTTCATAACAAAAACTAATCAATTTGAAATATATTACTGTTGTCTTTTTTGTATGTATGTTTTAATTGTAAGAATGTGAATAGTAACTCCAATAGCTATTATAATTAAAATAATTTTAATCCAAGAAATGAATAATATAAAAAATACAGAAAATAGAATCGTAATCCATAGTAAAAAAATAGTAAAAACCTTGACTTTTAATGGAACTCCCCTTCCTTCTCTATAGTTTTTAATATAGGCTCCTATCAATTTATTATTTATTAGCCAATTGTAGAATCTTGTTGAGCTTCGAGCATAACAGGCTGCAGCAAGTAATAGAAAAGGAGTGGTTGGTAGGATGGGTATAAAAATTCCAATGATTCCAATTCCTACGAAAATAGTTCCTGCAGTAATTAATATCCATTTGAGTAATTGATTTGATGTTTTGTCTCTCTGTTTTGATTTTCCTTCCATTTTTTCATTCTAAAATATTTTGTAGTTAAAAAAGCTTGTTGAAAAATATAATTTAAAAAATATCACATTTTCTTTGGTTATTATAAAAGAAAAAAAGAATTTAAGAAAAAACTTTTAGATTTTCGACGATTATTTCGACGATATTCTCAGCAAAAAGGGGAAGGTAACCACTTTGTTACTCGCCCGTTTTTATAAGGAGTAACAACAGGGTTAATTTAAGCTTTTTCACTATATTTGTATTATTATTTAAAAAGAATAACAAAGTTACGTATTGAGAACCCTTTTCTCGAAGCTTTTGTATTTTCTGCTTCTACGGTAATTGAGACAAATTTTATTCCATCAGGATAGCAGGGAACAAGACCAACATTGTAAGTCATGGGTATATCTGGTGGTATTGTATAGTTAAATTTAGAAGTAGTATCTAAGAAATTCGGAATAATATAATCGAGTGTTAAGTTAAAAAAAACATTTACCTCTTCAGTTTTATGATTTAACATATCTACTGTAATTCCAAATCCAATATCTTTACCAAAAAAACCAGCGGTTATACTAATCTCAACATCATCTTCGGTTGTAGCAATGGGTTCCTCATCAGCAATGGAAGTAGGGAGAACTAATGTAATTAATAGCGTACAAATCGCCAAAATTAATATTTTCCTTTTCATATTTTCACTTCCTAATTACAAAATATTAAAATATTCATAAAACTAGTCACTATTTTTTTAAACAAAACAGAAATATTTTTTAAATTTTTTTTCAAAATGTACAAAAATTTAATGGAATGTTTTTAATGTTTACTTTTTTATTGAATTATTAGGAAAAAAGATTTGAGGGTATAAATGCAAAAAAAGAGAGTTGGTAAAATTTTTGGAGTAAGTGTAATAACAATACTTTTAGCATCAACATTTTCTGTATTAGGAATTAATGTAAAAAATAATGTAATATTAGAATCAGAACCATCTATTCCAAATACATCTTATGGTGGTCAACTACGGGTTTATATTGTTGAACCTGTGTCTAGATGGGACGATTATGATGGAAATCCATATCACTATGGGTTCTTGGATTTAGCAATAGATGAGAAATTATCAATTGAGTATAATGATTCATATAATAAACAGGTTACCTGGGATGCACAAAAAGCAGGATATGATAATGTTGAAGAACAAAATATTATGGTTATTGCAGCAATTTTTAATCCTAAAGGAAAAATAAAGTTTTCCTATCCTCCTTTTTTTTATCCATTTATTGCTCATTATGTTGATGCAGCAGCGGCGGCAACACCTGGTACAACAGGTAAAAATACAGTAAATGAAAAATTTACTCATACCGTGTTTGTTGAAGAAGGAACAGCTACATCGTGTAAATATTGCCCTATTGCTTCTGAAGATTTATACACTATATTTAATACTAGTGATTATCCATTTTATTTTGTTGCATTGATTGAAGATATGGCTCAAAAAGCTGCTGATCGGTTGAATGAAGATTATAATACTATTGGTTATCCTACATGTTACTTTGATGGAGGTTATGAAGTAGAAGTTGGAACTAGTACTGTTCCAACATATAGAGATTTAATTGAATCCTGTGGCGCCCGGGATGTTCATGAATTTGATCTAAGTATATCACTTGTTTGGGCAAGTAATGGAGTTCTCGATATAGATCTAACAATTACAAATAATGAAAAAACTACAACTCGAAACCATGAGGTTAATTCTTTTCCATCGAGTGTTAATAGCAATCCAACAACATTTCAGATTACAACATTTAGAAGTAAATCACGATTATTAGGATTTTTTGACCGGTTTCCAAATGCATTCCCGATTTTGCGACAACTATTAGGACTATAAACAATTTTAGTCCAATTCTTTTGTTTTTTTTATTTCTGAGATATATTTAAATCAGTTTATTCTATACCAAATCCAGAATTTTATTTAACATAAAATTTTTAATATCAAACGAAGGAAACACTAATTTTATACCAGTAAAACCGAGTTCAAATCTCGTATTGTCTAATGGATGTATAATAAAGGTTTGGAAATATTTTTAAGAAAAATTTGTTATGTTGATTGTAGATGAATAATGATAGCATAAATACTAACAGTTTTGCCGATGTTTCAGAAACTTTGTTAACCACTTTATTTTCTAGAGCGATTGAAAGCGAATCAAAAAATCCTATTATCAAGGACCCAAAATCAGTTGAGATAGCAAAACAACTTGGCTACGATTATAATACAATGAAATCTAAACTACCTAAACGATCGACTAATAAGGCTATAGCAATGTTGGCTTTACGCACGAAACGGTTTGACGAGATTGTTCTTGATTTTCTCACTCGAAATTCTGAGGGGATTGTCGTTAATATCGGTTGCGGACTTGATACTAGATTTAGTCGGATCGATGATGGAAAAGTCGAATGGTATGACCTTGATTTTCCAGAAGTAATTGAAGTCAAAAAACATTTCTTTCAGGAGAGTGATAGATACCATTTTATCAGTTCATCGGTATTGGACTTCAAGTGGATAGAAAATCTTTCTAAAAAGAAAAATCAACCATTTTTATTTATTGCTGAAGGTGTCCTACAGTATCTACACGAAGAAGAAGTAAAATCACTCATATTAAAATTACAAGAAACGTTTCCAGGATGTGAACTTGTATGTGAAGTGGCTGCATTATTTCTTGCAAACCTGATGAAACGTAGATTCTGGAGACGTATGATGCAACGTAAAGCCCGATTTGGACAAGACACCGCTTTTAACTTTGGAATTAAAAACAGCAATGATTTGGAGAATTGGAACTCTGGGATACAGTTGCTTGAGGACTGGTTTTATCTAGCTCAACCAGAGGAAAAATTAGGTTGGATGAGATTCCTTGGTCGTTTCAAATTTTTTAGAAAAACACAATGGATTGTTCATTATAGATTGAACTAACAATAATGATGCTCACTATTTATTATTTCCCACAGCTAAAATATCTTTGGTATTTTCAACGATTCGAACAATCCTAAAAACAACCATGGGTCAATAGATATAAAACATTAAAATGTGTTCTTATCTAAGCAAACATATCACGATGTAATAATAAAAAGAAAAAAAAGAATGGATTTTATTGAGTCCGTGGAAAATAACGTAGAGATTCTGGCGAGTTTAAATTTCATCTTGTTTTAAAAATTGGTAAAGATAAAGCTCTTTAAATAACTGAATCATTCTTTATAGTTGTAATTGGAGAGATTATCTATAACTGGTATTATGAAATTTACAGTGAAGAATTAAAGACGGATGAAGATATTTGTCGCAGATGTAAAAATTATTAAAACTTAACCTGAAAAAAGGATAGGGGAAAATATAAAATCTTGGAAGTATTCCAAATATGATTAGAGATATAGTAGCTGATAGGGTTCATAACTTTGCTGATAAAAAATTGAAGGTGAAACAACACCCGAAGTTGTAAAAAAAAGTTTGTCGTAACGGTGTTATCATGAGTATTGAAAAAATTAGGAAAAGAACAGGTAAAATAGTTCCTTTTCGAGCTGAACGAATTACTGTAGCGATTGAAAAAGCTATGAATGCTCTTGATGTAAAAGACACCATGGCTGCTGAGAAGCTGACAAAAGAAATTGTGGAATTCCTACACACAAAAGTCTCAACATTCTCAAACGGTATTCCAGATATAGAGCAGATTCAAGATGCAGTAGAAAATGTCCTTGAAAAACGATATGAAAGACTTTACAAAGCTTATTCTCTATATAGAAGATCTAGAGGAATTGCTAGAGAAATCAAACAATATTTTAAAATAAAAGATGACCTGAAACTTGGAGTAAATGCAATCAAAGTACTTGAAGAACGGTATTTAATGAAAAACGAAGAAGGGAATATAATCGAGACTCCAACTCAACTTTTCAGACGTGTAGCAAAAGCGATTGCAAAAGTAGATGCAAAATATGATATGGATCCGGAAAAAACAGAAGAAAATTTTTTCTCTGCTATGCGTAATCTTGAGTTCCTGCCTAATTCACCAACTTTAATGAATGCAGGTACCCCTCTTGGTCAACTTTCTGCCTGTTTTGTATTACCTATCGAGGACAGTATTGAAAGTATATTTACTACACTAAAAAATATGGCGCTTATTCAACAATCTGGAGGTGGAACTGGCTTCAGTTTTAGTAGCCTACGTCAGAAAGGTGATATAGTAAAAAGTACAAAGGGTGTTGCAAGCGGTCCTGTCTCCTTTATGAAAATTTATGACAGCACTACAGATGTTATCAAGCAAGGCGGTAAAAGGCGTGGAGCAAATATGGGCATTCTACATTGTACTCATTCTGATATTGAAGAATTTGCAATTGCGAAATCTGGAAAAAAATTGACGAACTTTAATATATCTGTAGCCGCGACAGATGCATTTCTTAAAAAAGCTTTAAAAGGCGAAAAAATTGCATTAAGAAATCCAAGAGATAATAAAATATCTAAAAGAATTAATGCCAAGCAACTCTTTGATTTAATTATCGGAAATGCATGGAAAACAGGAGATCCAGGCATTGTTTTTATCGATGAAATTAATCGAAAACACCCATTAAAAAATCTTGGAAAGATTGAAGCTACAAATCCTTGTGGTGAAGTACCATTGCTACCTTATGAATCTTGTAACCTGGGTAGCATAAATCTTGCAAAAATGATTGATAAAAACAAGATAAATTGGAATAAAATCCGTGATACTACAAGGATGGCAGTTCACTTTTTGGATAATGTCATCGATGCAAACAGATACCCTCTACCTGAAGTAGAAGAAATTACTAAGGCGAATAGGAAGATAGGACTAGGAGTTATGGGCTTTGCGGATCTTTTAATAGAGTTAAAAAAACCATACAATAGTGAAGAAGCAATAACTCTTGGCGAAAAAATAATTTCTTTCATTACCAAAGAAGCACGACAAAAATCAATAGAGCTAGGAAAACAACGTGGCTCTTTCAAAAATTTCAGAAAAAGCATTTGGTGGAAAAAATATCCTGCTATGAGAAATGCCACTTGTACAACTATTGCACCAACTGGTACGATAGGTATCATTGCTGGCTGTTCTTCTGGTATTGAACCTCTTTTTGCTCTTGTATTTTTAAGAGAGGTTATGGAGAAAAAAAGGCTTTTAGAAATAAATGAAAGATTCAAGCTTGAATTTATTAAAAGCGGTCTTTATTCAGATGAACTGATTGATAAGATTTCAAAAGAAGGAAGCATTAAAAATACCAAACTACCAAAAGATATGAAACAAGTTTTTATCACTGCGCTTGACATACTACCAGAATTTCATGTGAGAATGCAAGCTGTTTTTCAACGGCATGTTGATAATGCGGTTAGTAAAACAGTTAATCTTCCCAAAGAATCATCAGTAAAGGATGTGAGAAATATTTATTTACTTGCATGGAAATTGAAGTGTAAGGGTATTACAATCTATAGATATGGTAGTAAAACTGAGCAAGTACTTTATCTTGAAACAGGTAAACCAATTGTGGCAAAACATAGCTATGCAGGAGGATGCCCAACAGGGTTCTGTCCTCTGTAAAAGAGGAAGACAGTATTTGAAGAGCGGTTTTATGTAGGTTTCCTCATTAAATCCAAGAGAAAATAAACCCAAATTTGCTCAAATTATCTCTGATGCACTTAAAAAAGGAAGTAAATATTATCTAATATGCTTTAGTGATAAAAATCCATCTTGGGAGAAAAACGTGTCAAAACAGGAAATACCTGAGAATTTTTAAAATATTTTAAAATTGGTCCAATAAAAAATGTTCCAATAACTGAAAAAACTGGGAGAAAACTACATTTTTATCATGTTTTGATGATAAAGAATCAAATCCTATAATTCTTTAGAAAAAAGCTAAAGTAAACAAATAATATCTTTTATTATATTCCTAAAAAAATAAAAAATGTTTATTTGATGTTGACTTTTTTAGATTTATATTCAGGTTTTGGCTTAACTTTTGGCAACATTACTGTTAAAATTCCATCCTTAAACTCTGCTTCAACATTATCAGATTTTATTTCTTCAGGTAGATCAAAACATCTACAGTAACTCATACTACTTCTTTCACGTCTTAACCAATTTTTCTTTTTTTCCTCTCCACTTTCTTGATGTTCAGCAGATATTTCAATACTATTTGGTATCACTTCGATGTTGATATCATTTTTTGGAATACCTGGCATTTCTGCGCATACTTCGTATCTATCATCACAATCTGCAATATCAGTTGATGGTGTTCTAAACTCACTTAATGCAACAGGGTATCTTTTAAAAGGTGACCAGAAGAGATCCTCCATATCTGTTGCCAAACCTGTTGAGAAATAATGCTTGTTCGTCCTTATCTTTAGATTTTCTTTTATACAAAGTGTAGTCCTTGATTGCTTCCGAAGTTCTTGCAGTTTTGTAACAATTATTTTTTTAAAAACCTTCTTGCTTTTATCATTAGGCAATTCATTGTAAGAGATAATTGTATAATATAACCATGCTAACCATTAACGTTATATTCGTTTAAGCTATACCTATATTATGGCTAAACAAAAACTAACACTAAGCATTGATAAAGAAATAATAAATCAGGCAAAAAGTCAAAACATCAACCTCAGTAGTTTTCTTGAAATTCGTCTTA
>CAYFVP010000117.1:0-1682 GCA_964346655.1 uncultured Thermoplasmatales archaeon | reverse complement strand
TCATCTTATCTCACTCTTATTTTATCTCTTTGAGATTTATGGGATAGATGCTAAAAAAGGAACTAATCCTTTTTGGGTTGGGATAAATAACCTGCATCTATCTATCCACTCTCACTCCTTTTTACAAGGTTTTTCAATTATTTTTTTACAATATTTACAATACTGACCATCTATTTTCAACCAACGTTTACCACCAGCACCATTTCTAACATAAAGATTCACACCTTCATATCCACATTTAGGACACTTCATTTAACCACTTTATTGCCTTTCTCTTACAAATTCTATATCATTCATTATCTTTTGTAAACCATCTCTAATACATATTTTTTCTTTTAAATTATTATTCCATTCATCATCGAATGGTCCACCATGCTCTTCTGATTCAATATCATCTTGTATATCCCTGATTGCATGATAATACAGTTTTTTTATATCTATATAATCTACCATTTTTATATCACCATAAAGTGTATACATTATTAGTATATAAGGTTTTCGATAATGTATACATTATTGAAGACCGTATTGTTTAAACTTCTCTTTCAACTCATTAACTCTCTGACTAAATAAACGGTCGTTTGTTTTATTTGTATTTTCAACATTATTTTCTCGTTTAGACCTATTCATCTTTTACAGACCCCCTTTGTTTAGCCCATCTTAAATAATAACCAGACTTTCTACGTGGTTTATCTTTTTTATCTGGACCACGTTTACCAACATTCTCAGCATGTTTCAAACCTTCTTTAGTTCTTTCTGAAATCATATCACGTTCAAATTCAGCAAACGCAGAAAAAATATTAAATTGCAAACGCCCAGTAGCACTACTCAGATCAATATTTTCTTTTAAAGAAATAAACTTAACATTTCTATCCCAAAGAATTTTAACCTCATTACTAAGTTCCTGCAATGATCTAGCCCAACGATCCAACTTCCAAACACAAACAGCATCATATTCTTTTTTCAATAGCCTCTGATACAAAGCATATTTAACAGGTCTTGTTTTTCGTGTAGATTCTTTTTCTTCAAAATAATTAAATTCCCAACCTTCAATCTCAGCTTTATTTTTTAAAGCAATTTCTTGCATTTTAGGATTCTGCATATCTTTACTTACACGACCATACAAAGCAACTTTCATGCTAAACAATATCTCTCCCATGTTGTTTTATAAGTTTTTCAAGGGTTTTTGGAATTTTAAACCCAACTGAATATATAATATTATTAATATACACTATTTTACCTCAATTTCCTTGTTATTTCTCTCACAAAATAACAATGTCTTTTTTTTCAAATAATTCATCGTGACATTCAGAACAAAGATGCTTTGAATAATTAATATCTGCATAGCAAATGGTCCACGGTAATATTAAACGATGGCAACGATCACAATAATGATTTGCCTTCGCAAGAATCTTCATAAACCATCTGTATTTTGTATCCATCAAAGATACTCCTTATAATTTATTTTTTATTTCTATCTTTTTTTACATTCCAACTAAATCGAATTTCAAATGTAGCTCTTTTATTAAATATAGAACCAATCTCTAAAGCCCAACTACTTGTATATTTTTTTATCCAATTCATATAAACCACGTTAAATTAATTTAAATTTGATAATTAAATATATTATTCCTAATGCACAAATTATTATTGCTAAATTCTGAATGTAAAATTCACCATGA
>CAYFVP010000116.1:0-43897 GCA_964346655.1 uncultured Thermoplasmatales archaeon | reverse complement strand
GAACCTTCAATATGCCCTTTCCAAGGTTTATACCACCATTTTTCATATCCTGGATTATCAATAGTATTATATGGACTTCTCCCTGTATGTCTTGCATCATGGCAATACATAGGCCATGCGCTATCCATCAAACCACCATCGCTTGTTGTTGATTCCATTCCAATAGGTGTTTTTACATTAATTCCAAAACTAATTGGAGCTACTGCTGACAAGATGAATAAAGATATGATTCCAAATGACAAAGCTATTTTATTATCCATAAGATGACCTCCTTCAATAGTGGAAATACTTCTAATAATCTCAACCAATTAGAACCAATAGATGCTCTATTTCTCGGAATGGTAATTTTTAATGGGTCAGACCAATCACTCTCTCCACCATATGCATCAACGGCTTTAACTTTTATATTATAAATGCCCCAAAATACCCAACCACCATAATCTAACGTACAGGGCTTATCATTATCATATGGTCCAAGCTTATAATCGATACATCCATTACCCCAATCCCAAGTAAAATAAACTAGTTCTCCATCAGGGTCACTAGAACTAGTAGTAAAATTATAACCTGTCATTGGTAATCCACGTGTAGGACCAACAGGTTTACTTGGTTTATTTGGACGAATGTTTTCTAAAGGTGCCATTTTAATCAACCATACATCCCAACCTCCTGCTCCAAAACTCTCTGTGGTTCCTACTATAACATAGTTACCATCATTTGATCGAATAACACATACAGCTACGTCTCTTTCTTCACCACCAATAATTGTCTCCCAGAATTTATTTCCATCAGCATCAGTTTTAAAAATAAAAACATCAAAACCCGTTGCTACATTAGCAGTAGTCCCTGCAAGAATATAGCCTCCATCAGATGTCTGAACAAAAGAACTTGCCCAATAATCACCGAATCTATAATAAGTTTTTCTCCATAATTCCTTCCCATCATAATTAGTCTTTATAAGATAAGCATCTCCAGCCGTACCACCAGCAATCATATAACCATCATCAATTTCGATAATATCAAAATATCCAGAACCATCATATGTTCTTCGCCATAATCTATTACCATTTTCATCTGTCTTAATCATCAGAATTTCTTTATGGGCTGGAATTGTAGAACCATCAAAAGATTGAGACATTCCAATCCATGTGTACCCTATAATTACAAAATCACCATCTTTTGTTTGTATAACAGAATTGCCATGATCTGAACCATCAGTTTCTCCGACAGTCTTATTCCATATTTCATTACCCTCAAAATCTGTTTTAACAAGCCAAATATTACTGATAGCTAATTCCTTCCACATGTTTGCAGAGATAAGGTAGCCATCATCTACTTCAATAACATAATTACCAAATGTTTTTGGAACAGGACCAGGATATTTTCTATCCCATTGCATAGTGCCGTTTTCATCTGTTTTAATCAACCAAACATCATATGGCCCATTATTACCATTACTATAATACCCCGCAATAATGAAACCTCTATCATTTGTCTCCCGAACGCAACGTGAGACATCTTTATATCTTCCTCCAAAGGTTTTATTCCATATCATATTTCCATCTATATCCGTTTTAATCAACCAGACATCAGAACTACCGGCACCATATGAGCGAGTAGTACCAACAATAATGTACCCATCATCACTAGTCTGCTGTACAAAAACACCATCATCAGTTCCAGTTCCACCATAGGTCCTATTCCATACCTCATTAGGGGGATCTTCAAAAGGTGGAACAGTAGTTTCCATATCTGGAATATAAATGGAACTCTTAACATTATAACCCAGACTCATTGGAGCTAAAGCTGAAAGAATAAACAGAATTGTTATTCCTATTGCTAGTATGAATCTATTCATATATGGACACCCCCAAGGAATTTTCTATATACTTTATCAAAATCAGTAAACCATTCAGTCTCATTCCATATTTTATATGGAGTCCAAATGTTTTTAAACATAACCTCCTCTAATAATTTAAATCAGATACATAGTATATAAAACTTTTATACAAAATGAATTATTGTTCTAAGACAAATAAAAAAAATTATATACTTGCTCCTAAAGTCACTTAAAGAGCACCTATGTATTATTATCGTGATAACTTCTAAAAATTAAATATATTTGATAGTTTATATCCAAGATGTCAGGCGATAAAAAATAAAAGATTTATGAGAGGTAATAATGGAATGAAAGTTGGACATTTCTCTGAACAAGATATAATTAATTTAGCTAAAAAAGCATATAATGAAGGAGATGCACAATTTGAAATTGTACCTAGTAAATGTGCCTTATTAGTTATCGATATGCAAGATGAATTTGTGAAACCTCATTGGTCTCCTGATTGGGTACCAGAAGCAACAAGGCAAGTTCCTCGTATTAGGATGCTAATCGAACACTGTAGAAGTAAAAATATTCCAGTGATCTATACGGTATATTCAAAAACACATAATTACTTAGATCGTCCAAAAACTGGAAAATTTATGCCAGGAAGATATTCAAAGCTAGATATTGATTTTTCAAAATTTTATGTAGATGGACGAATCTGGCATGAGCTTATGGCAAGAAAAGATGAGATAATAATAAAAAAGTCATCATACGGTGCATTTTATGACACACCGTTGGAAACAATTTTAAAAAATATGGAAAAAGATACAATAATAATCTGTGGAACATTAACGAACTATTGTTGTGGTGCTACAGCACGACAGGCCTATGAAAGAAGTTTTAAAGTAATCTTTGGAAGTGATATAACCTCAACTGATGTTCCAGAAATGCAAGAGCCTGAATTGAAAGTACTAAGAAAAGGTTATGCAAAAATATTATCTGTGGAAGAAATAATCAATACTTTAAGATGATTTGGGTTTTGCATTTTTATATTAAATAGACAAAGTCTGATTTATCAAAAATTACAAATCTTTGTTATTGATAGATTATTTTGATACAACTATGCCATGGATTAATGTTATTGATGAAACAGACGCAAAAGATAGTTTAAAAAAGATTTATAATGAGATTCAAACAAAACGTGGTAAGCTTTCCAACATAATGAAAATCCATAGTTTGAATCCAGAAGCTATGAAGGTTCATATGAATCTATATCTAACTCTAATGTTTGATAAATCTAATTTAAAACGAGAAGAGCGGGAACTTATTGCAGTTGTTGTATCTTCATTAAATAAATGTAAATATTGTGTTTATCATCATGCAGAAGCATTGAATTTTTATTGGAAAGACAGAGAAAAAGTCAATATGGTAATTGAAAAGTCCCAATCTCTTGATCTTTCAGATAAAATAAAACAGATGATTAATTATGTTGTAAAATTAACTAACAATCCTTATAATCTCAAAAAAGAAGATATAGAACATTTAAGAAACGTTGGTTTTTCTGATAAAGATATTTTAGATATCAATCTAATTACAAGTTATTTCAATTTTGTAAATCGAATAGCTCTTGGCTTAGGTGTTGAATTTTCAAAAGAAGAGATTACTGGTTATAAATATTAAAATACTTATTTGATTTATACTTAGGTGTAAAAAATGCTTCAAGAAATAACGTATTATCTAATTTTTGGAATACCTTTTATTGTTTATTTAGGAATTATAACAATTGTAATTTTTATTATTACTGCCTTAATTGCTTATTTAAAAAGAAAAAATAAAATTAAAATTTCAATAAAATGGCATTTCCGTTTAGCATATGTTTCAATAGTTCTTGCATTAATTCATGGTTTCCTTGGAATTATGGCATATTTTTAAAAATAAATTTTTTATTAAGTAAAATTGAAATAAAATATTATTAATATCGTTGTTAGATAAATAGGGGAATAAGAAAATGTTAATTCATAAGATTAATAAAACTAAATTATTAATAATAGTTATTTTAGGGTTTTTTATTACCACAATACTGTTTTCTACAAATATAAAAGCTCATTCACCTTCAGATATGAAAATAATTTATAACTATGAAACTAAAAAAATAGATGCAACTATTACTCATCAAGTTCCTAATCCAGAAGTTCATTATGTATATAAAATTGAAGTTAGAATAAATGATGAATTGTATAAAACTTTTAATTACACGAGTCAACCAGGATCAACTTTTACATATAGCTTATATGAAATCGAAGCAAATCTTAATGATTCGATTGAAGTTAAAGCATTATGCAATCAGGTCGGACAGATTACAAAACAATTAATTGTTAGTGAAAAAAATGGGGAATCGCCAAGAAATGGTGATTCAACACCAGGATTTGAAATTTTAGTTTTTATTGTTTCATTAGTAATAGTTTTTGTTCTACTAAAGAATAAATAAAATTACAAACATTGGCCAAAATCAAATAATTCATCAAATTGAAATTAAAGCAGAAAATAGTTTTGATAAAGATTTACTTAATTGGTTAAAACAATCCTATAAGCAAAAAATTTGCTATTTTGATACTTAAAAAACTATGTTATTTGCTTTTAAAATTATTAGAGAAAATGTTATATAAGTAAGAAATTATCATTTAAATTTACAAATTATTAATTTTGGGGGAAAAAATGACACCAGATGGAGTTTTGACTAAAGAAAAAGTATCTTTTGATGAAGCAGTAGAAATTGCAAAAAAAGGAACTCATTGTGGCATGTGTAAAATTGATTTTCTTGGATCAGGTTTATGTCCTGCAGGAAAAAAACATGGTTTTATTGCCTATTGGCCTGAAGGAAGAATGGAAATTTTAAAGGCATTGGTTGAAGGAAGAGTAAAACCAACAGAAAAATTAATTGAAATAGCCAATTCTTGTTCTCTATGTGGTTTTTGTGATCGTCAATGCAATTTTGCAATGCACTTGAGACCTGAAAAAGTTGCAAAGGCCTTAAAAGAGTATGTTGATAATTTGGATAAAAGTGAAATTCGGAGCACTTCTGAAAATGATATAATTAGAGGACTTCGTGAAATAGTGGGAAATGAATGGGCAACAAATGATCCCGTTATAATCACTGCTTATAGAAATTCAATTATTATTCAAGACGCTGGACTTGATTTTTATGTTGTAATGCCAGAAACTACTGAAGAGGTGTCTAAAATTGTAAAATATGCGAATAAAAAAAACCTTCCATATATGGCACGAGGTGGAGGAACGCTTCTATCTTTTGCAATAGCACCAACGGTTTTGTCAAAAGCAATTGGACTTGAGAAAGGCATCATTATTGATCTTTTAAGAATAAATAAATTTAAAGTTGATCTTGAAAGTCAAACTGCAAAAGTTGGTGCTGGAATCACTGCCTTTGAATTGCAAAAAGAAGTATATAAACATGGATTTAGAGTAAATCTGGCTGAAGCTGGAGCGCATGTTTGTTCAAATATTGCAACAACAGGAATATGTACAACATGGAGCAATTACTATGGTCAGAGTACAGATAATTATATTGACCTTGAATTCGTAGACGATGAAGGAAATATTTTTCGCTTTAGCGATAAAGATGTACCAAATCCATATGCCGCTGAACATGGATTCACAAGTTTATCTCTCACTCCACCAGGAATTATTACAGAGGCAATTATGAAACTTCACACCAGAATCGATGATGAAGAATCATTCCTTGTCCCCTTTGAAAACCTTAAAGATGCTCTTGATCTGGCATCAAAACTGGCAAAGCAAAGTATTGGCTATTCACTTGCGGTTCTTTCACGTAAATATGTTGCAGAATTTATTTGTCCAACTCCTCAGGTGGCAAAAGACTTTGAGTATATTGCAGAAAAATTCATGAGACTAAATTATGTCGTAGATATCATTTGTAATAAACGCGATAAAGCCTACGTTGAAGAAATGGTTGATTGTATTATTGACCAGTCCATGGTTAAGACTTTAATACTTGGTTCTCCAAAACTTGTTTCACTTAAAGATAGTGAATTTTTAAAAATTCTTTCTGAGGAAGAAAACCCCCTTAAAGCTCTGTTTGCAGGCCCAATGAAGAAGCATCTTGAAGAGGGGCTTGATGCATCACCAGACCAAATATCAAAAGTGTATGATGAAGATTTACAGGATTTCTTTAAAAAAGTATATTCAAGACCAGAAATGACTGACTTGGTATGGCTTCATTCATTTAGGATATTTCCTTCACGCCTTATGAGACAGCGACAGTTTATCCCTAGAGGTGGGGTTATATGGACTGCGTATAACAATATAATAGATTTTGTCAAAATGTTAGGAGATGTTGGCGATAAATACAAATTAGAAAATGCACTTGGTTATATTGCTTTCTGGGATAAGGGAACTTGGGCTCAACTTGAATATGATTATTTTTATGATCACAATGATTCTGATGCAATAGAAAGAACGAATAAGGCAATTATTGAATCACTTGAAAAGACCTTGAATTTCAATGGAATATTTTCAGATTTGCATTTTTATTTCAAAGGCCTCTTCAGAAAAGAACATGTTCTTTATCCCATACCAAAGGCAATATCAAAAGAAGAACAAATTTTATTTAAAGAATTAATTGAAAGTATATTAGGAGAGTGAAAAAATGGTAAAATTCCTTACGGATGAATGGATTGAAATAAGTAAAAAATATTTGCTAGAAAAACTTGATCCAGAAAAAGATCTTAAAAATGTAACGACATCCTTACTTAATATAATTGAACATGTCCCACCAAATGATTCAAAAATGAATTTCTATTTGGAACTTAAGGATGGCAAATTAATTGATTTTATCGTCAACTCAGATGATCCATTTCAAGGAAAAGAAGCAGTATTTGTTGTGAGAGGTGGTTATGGGACATTTAAGGGAATTATCAAGGGAGAGATGAGCATGGGGCTTGCTCTTTTAAAAAACAGACTTAAGCTTAAAGGAAGTAAAATGAAAGCACTTAGATTAATAAAACCTATCGATGGAGTAATTATCTCTTTGCGAGAAGTAACAGACGAGTTTGAAGAATAATTTTTGGATAAAATGACAATGACTGAAAAAGGAGTAACATCTAAAGAAAGATTTGATAAATTCATACCTGATAAAGAAAAATGGACACCTATTGAAAACGCCCTTTTCACCCCTAAAGCATTCTTTCAATATTATAATGAAACACAAGAGTTAGTTTTTGAAGCTGTCAAATATAGCTTTAAACATCATTTTAATAATAATACAGTTTATCGACGAATATGTGAGGTTAATAAATTTAAACCTGATATGATAAAATCAAAAGAAGATTTACCTAAAATACCCCTTTTACCTGATTCATTTTTTAAAGACTATCCTTCAGGCAAAGAGTTTCTTAATTGGCTAGATAATGTTTTTACAGGTACAACCCCAATGCCCAATTTTATGATAGAAAATCCCTCCCATGATGAAATAATTGAGCAGTTTAATAATAAAAACGTAAGTATTATGTTTACTAGTGGAACTAGTGGACGTTTTAGTTTTATTCCTCGCGATATAAATTCATGGAATTATTTGAAGTATAATGCCATGAAAACCTTTGTTGAATTAATGGATTATGAGCCTACTGATAATGTCATATTACTAATTCCTGATCCTCGTTTAACAAATCTTACAATTGCAAGTCTATTTGGAATTGCCTATGACTTGTATGAATCTAAAAATATTAGTGTTGCACTTGAAAATATGAAAATTACTACACAGTTTTTACGCATGCAGAGGGCAGAAACAATTGGTTTTAGAGAAAAAATTAAAGCCAAAGCATTGGCGAAAATAAGTCCCTATATTCAAAAAAAATCTGATTTGAAAATGATAAGCCTTTTTGAAAAGTTTGAAAAAGAGAAAAAAAGAGTAAATATAGCAGGTCCTCCTTTTTGGCTGGATCGTATTATGGAAAAAATGAAAAAAGAAGGACGAAAGGTAAATCTGCCAGACAGTCAAGTTTTAACTGGCGGTGGTTGGAAAGCAGATGAGCATAAACGCACACCTGAAGAAGCCTTTAGGGAAAAAGTCGAGGAAGTTCTTGGTATTACTCAGGACCGTTACCACGATGTTTATGCAATGTCAGAATGCAGCTCAATTTTTTTAAGCTGCGAGGGTCATTATAAACATGTTCCTCCAACAATTATTCCATTTGTACTTGATGAGAATCTTAATCATATCGGTTATAATAAATTCGGTCGCTTTGCGTTTATCGATCCGATCCCAAAAAGCTATCCCGGATTTATCATTACTGGTGATAAAGTAAAACTTTTCAAGCATTGTCCAGCATGTAATCGTGAAGGACCGGTTCTAGATATTGAAGTTACTCGACTACCTGGTGTTGAAGGAAGAGGGTGTGCTGCAGTTATGGCTGAACTCATGGAGCAGGAGGAAACCGAATGATAAGGTTTCCTTCGGATGAGTGGATAGAGAAATTCAAAGAGGAACTCAATAAGAACAAGGCCTATGAAGAAGTAGCTAAAAACTGGGAAGGTGATTTTCTCTTTGTCATTACACCAGATAATGGGCTTAAAGAAGAAATGACATTTTATGTAGATCTCTGGCATGGAAAATGTAGAGACGCTTTTTTATTAAAAGGAAAAAAGAATGCAGCCTTTATTTTCAAAGGACCTTATTCGAACTGGAAAAAGGTGATTAAAAAAGAGCTTGACCCTATTAGAGGTCTTATAAGAGGTTTATTTACTCTTGATGGAGATTCAAAGGTTATTATTAATGAAATAAAAGCGGCACAAGAACTAGTTAACACAGCAAGTCAAATCCCTGTGGATTTTATTAGTTAGAGGTATAAGACGTGAGTAGGACAATCGAATGTTATTTTTGGAATCCATCGCTTGATTTCGATGATGGCCTAAATTTTACATTTGAAAACATTGGTAATGATATTGAACTCAAAATGCCAGTTTTTACAGAAAAGTCACTTGACAAAATAATTAACTCAATTAAAAAAGCAAGAAAGGAGTATCTTTTAAAAGCTGGAATTCCACATGTCCTTGATTGTATTGGAAAGGTGACAAATTTATGGAAAAATCCCAATTATCATGGACGAAAGATTGCCAGAGATGTTCTTCCCACTATTACAGGTTTTTCTGTTGAGATGCTTGAGTCTTGGGGTTTTGATAGATTTATGAGCATATTAAATAAAGAAAATCTACCACTTTTTGGAAAACTTCAATCTAAAAATTATACAAAATTTACTGAACTTGGAGATGGACTTATTAGGGCTTACGGCACTAAAAATATCACCCATTCGAATTACTCGCCAGAAGTAATCGGCCATATTTGTGCAGGAAATATCCTTGGCATTGCTGCTTTTGAAATGGTTCTTGACAAATTAATTGATGCTGCTACTTGGATTAAAGTTCCTTCTGAAGAGCCAGTTTTTGGAGCACTATATGCTAAATCAATTGAGGAAGTCGATCCAAACCTTGCTTACACAATTGCAGTTCTTCCGTTTGAAAGTGGAAATACAAAAATTAAAGAATTTCTCTTTTCAAAATCAGATATTATTCGAGCAACAGGCGGAGAACTTGCCAGGCAAAATATCGAAAAACTCGCTATTAAACATAATGTTCCTGTTGCTGGTCACTGGCATAAGTTTAGCTTTATTACAATTGCAAGAGAATATATGGATGATAGAGCTCGTGATATTGCAGAACTCGTCTCTCTTGATGTTAGTGCCTGGGATCAACAGGGATGCTTTTCACCTCAGGAAATTTTTGTTGAGTGTGGCGGTGATACTACACCCGTTGAATTTGCACAGTTACTTGCTGAAGAAATGGAAGTAACATCAAGGGCTCTGCCAAAGGGCATAAGGTCAGGTAAAATGCATGTTTTAGATGGCTATCATCAATACCTAAAAAAGGAAATGATGGGTGAACCTGTTAAAATATTTTCATCACCTACCCACCAATGGCTAGTAATTTATGATGAGAACAATAAAAACATGGAACCCTCTCCATTGTTTAGAGTTATAAGAGTTAAACCGATTGATGATATAATGCAAATCCCAAAAATTGTAAAACCACTTGGGATTTTTTTACAGACAGTTGGAGTTGCAATACCTCAGGGCAGATTACTTGCTTTCGCTGAATCAATTGGAGAAGTAGGCGTAACCAACATCAGGGCTATTAGTAGTATGACTCTTCAAAAACCTTGGGAACCATGGGATGGAAGATTTCCCCTTCATGAACTCTTTGAGCATGACAACATTAGATGGGTTAGTATTAGTACAAAGGATATTGAAAAAGAGCTCAAAGAATCTTTAGAACTAAAACGAAAAATTATAAATCAGAGATTGGAAATAGATAAATCATTAAAGAAAGATACACCAAAAAAAGAATTTTAGTTATATTATAATTAGCCTTTTTCTTAA
Source organism: uncultured Thermoplasmatales archaeon (assembly GCA_964346655.1). Taxonomy (GTDB): domain Archaea; phylum Thermoplasmatota; class E2; order DHVEG-1; family DHVEG-1; genus CAYFVP01. Next base: position 33,604 of record CAYFVP010000116.1, on the reverse strand, counting down.
TCATCAAAAATAAATAATTCATCTATTGTCGCATTTAGTGCCTTTGCGATACTATGAGCCAAACTCAATGATGGATTGTATTTCCCTTTTTCAATAAATAAAATTGTTTCTCTTCTAGCTCCCACCTTTCTTGCAAGATCTTCTTGAGTTAGATCATATCGTGCTCTGTATTCCTTAATCCTGGTTTTCATTTTAGTTTCCTTTCCTGGAAAAGTAAATAAATGATATCATAAACACAATTCCAGATACTAAAACTACAGCTGCAACAACTAGTCCACCTCTTAATTCTTGATCAAAGAGTATATTATATCCAAGATTGCTTCCTATAGCACTCCAAATTGCAGCAATAAACCCATAATATCCTGCCTTATATCCTGCTAATTTTAATCTTTCGTCTTGTGCGGGCAGCCCTGCTTTTAAATTTTTTAATCTATCCCATATAAAATAAATAGATGTTGTTACCAATATAACTATTATTAAAATTGATACTATATCAAAAAGCTCAATTGTTTCTTTTGCTATAAAATAGAATGCGAATGTAAATATCACCAGTACTGCAATTCCTGCTCCTACTACAATAGTCATTTTTTCTTTCATTTTATTATCTCCTTTAGTTGTTTATTTTTAACATTTTATTATTTATTTCTAACATAATGTTATATATATCTAACATTATATTTAAAACTTTCGTTTACCTTTCTTGAAAGAATTAAAAATATTTTGTTAAATAAGTTTAAAATGAACAAAAATTATCTGATTTAAACTAGAATCAATCAAAAAAAGTAATCAATAATTAAATAGTGTGGCTCGAAAAGTAAAATACAAAAATTTAATATTGACAAATAATTGTACCTTCACTATTTCTTATGATATAATTTTCATTATCTTCATCAAAATCAACGGTATAATAACTACCATCTATATTGAAAATTACACCTGTTTCAGCATCAAATGAAACATTATTAAAAAGCCTGTTTACCACAAAATAGTCTCTCCAATCCCTAACAATACCCGCACAGGTTCTATATTCACGTCTTTTATATTGTGTATGGTTTGTTTCAGATAATCTCCAATTCCATAAAATCAAAAGAAATTCCAATTCTTCGTTGGTAAGCACCTTACAGATTTTATCCAGCCAATATCTTAGCTTACTACCTTTTGCATTCCTATGAGTAAGTTCTTTTGATTCTGGATCTTCAACAAAATTAAGCCATTTGATCTTTAACTCTTGTTTTTTCTTAAGCCGAATTCGATCCAATTCCTTTTTTCGTTCTTTACTGCATATCCTGCATCTCTTAGCATTATGATGTAAATTAGAAATATCTTTTCCACAATCAATGCATATTTTTATTACTGTTTTCACTTTTAGTTCTGTCATTATATTCATCTTGTTGCAATTTATATTTTTATATCTATAATACTATTAATAAAACTTATTATTTTGTTTTTTTTAAACTAGATGAGCATACAAAAGCCTAAAATTGGATTTTATTATATATAAAAAAACGTCAATTATTACTAATTAGAAAAAGGATTTATCAATATCTTAAATTTGTTATTTCTTCTAATATTCAACAGTTAATCTAAAAAAAATGATTTTTTTATAATCAAATAATTTATAATAAATATTATATCTTTATAATATATATAATATAAAATTAAAAGTAAGTAGAGTTATATAACTTAGTAAAAAGATTTAAAAAACAATTAGAGTTGCCGGAACAGCAAAGGGGAGTCAATTATAATTTATAGGTTGAAAAAATGTTGGCGAAAATCGGAGAATTCATTGAAAAAAGACCTAAGCTTGTTATTGGAATTATTTTGCTAATAACAATAGGATTTGGTTTTTTACTTCCTTCTCTTGAAATGCAAACCTCTATGGAACACTTCATGCCTGATGATGAAATTATTGTAGCACAAAATCGAATTTATGATCTTTTTGGTGGAGACGTTGAATTAATAATGATACATATTGAAAAGCAAAGGGCAAATAGCGTTGTAACACCCGATGCATTAAGAGAACAATTTTTACTGGGAAAAGAATTAAAAAAATTTGATGAAACGGTTGATTTCATAGGGATTGCAGGTTTCATTGACTATGTTTGTAATATAGAATTTGGCAAAAATCTTGATAATTGTTCCAATGAAGAAATTCAAGCAGCTTTTAATGATTTAATGACTGAACCTGAAAAATCAACAGTCAAACTGTTGAATAAAGATGACTCTAATGATAAAACTGATTTTATTAAATATCCAGTATTTTCAAAAGGAAAAAGTGTTGATAGCATTGATATAAAAAATTTTTTCATAGAAGAAAAAGATGATCAAATAATATTTTCAATTGAAGTATATGATCTTTCCCATTTTAAAAAATCAACTCTTCCCCCGGATATGAAATTAAATGTTATGGAATGGTATATTGAATTTAAAAATTTAATAGTAATAGATGAAAGACTTGATATCAATTATCAAATTGCTGCACATATTGAACCAACAAATCCACTGTGGGAGATTGGAAAAGGTCCAATAAAAAATTTAGGAGTAATTATATCTAATATATTGAATCGTGAATTGTTTAGATCTTATAAAAAGGATGCATATCTATGGATAAAAGCACCTGAATCTGATCAATATTTTTCTATTAAACTTAGGTCAGGTATTGTTAATTTTAATGTCTCAAGTAACCGTATAGAAATATTTGCAGATAAAAGCGAACTAGGACAATATGGTATTGCACCTTCGGCATTTGGTTTTGTAATGCCTGCAAAACTTGGTAATTTTAAGAGCGGTTTTAGATACTTTAAAACCCCTATATTAAATCGGCCTTGGAGAAGGATTACTATCAATTTAGATTTTTTACAAAAGTCAATCGATCTAATTCAAAAAAGTCCTATAATAGGTGGAATATCCGGTAGATTACTTGATAGATTTGGTGGTATTTCCTGGGATGATTTTAATAACATTTTTGATATGATGGATGAAGCAGGATTTTCAAAAGAATCAATATCATCAAAAGATATTCAGGCCATGTGGGAAGTACCTGATATCGCACCAGATATTGGTTATTCTGATATTTCTTATTTCATCAAACCTTTTTCTATGGAACAAATGAGAAAAAATATTTTTACGTTTTTATCAGGTGATTTAAAAGATATAAAAAGCGCAGGAAAAACTATGGTGTTAGTCCAAGTTGACGGAACAATTGGAAATAATGAACTCACAAAAGTCAGTAACGATATAGTTCAGAAAATGAAAGAAGTTGATTCAGAAAGAAATTCTGTTTCTATGAGAGCAACAGGTTATTCAGTTATCGAGTATGAAATAAATGAAGTAACAATGGAATCAAACTCTGTTGTTATACCACTTATTTTTATTATGATTAGTTTAATTTTATTTATTAGTTTTAGAAGAACATCTTATGTTTTTATACCACTTTTGGGGCTTAGCATTGCAATTGTCTGGCTTTTTGGCACAATGGTTCTTCTAGGTATGGAATTTATGATTATTGAGGTTGCTTTAATTCCAATGCTAATGGGACTTGGTGTTGATTATTCTGTTCATACCTTTCATAATTATCGCAGAGAAATTGCGGCAGGTAAAAGTCCAGGTCCTGCAATTGTTGCTTCAATCCGTGATATTGGAATTGCAATGTTTCTTGCTACAATTACTACATTTATCGCATTTTTATCTTTTTTAACAGTAAGTATGATTCCATTACGAGACTTTGGTGTTCTTTGTGCAATTGGAATTGCATATGTTTTTTTAATAACAATAACCTTTCAAGTTGCACTTCGTTATTTACTTGATAAAAGGAAAAAGTCAAAAGAAAAAATTAAGCCTAAAAGGGATCCAAATGGAAAAATAATGGGTAAAACAGCAAGAATTGTTTGCAAACATCCACTACTGATTTTGGTTATAACACTTGGAATTACAGTGTTTATGATTATAGGACTTTTTAGTATTCAAACCGGCTTCAGAATGGAGGATTTTCTTCCTGAACAAAATCCTTCTGTGATTGTTATGAATGATATATCAAATGATTTTCCGTTTTCAAGTCAAGATATGGAATATGTTCTTATCGAAGGCAACGTTGCAACAGTTAGTGCTTTAAATGGTATTTCAAAAACAATTGATAATCTTGTGGATGACGAGTTTGTTTTAATGACAAGGGAGGGTAATCCTAAGACAAAATCTATTTTGTCTATTATAAAAAACGCTGCCACTATTAATAGCTCCATTTCAAGTAAATTTAATTTTGGGAATAATGGATATCCAAAAACTGATTCAGATGTAAAAGCATTATTTGATTATCTTTATGAAAGTGAAATATTAAGCATGGAGACCATAGATGTCTTGCATAAAAACGGTGACAATTATGATGCAACACTAATTGGAGTTTATACAGATTTTATTGGTGCAGATAAAGATATTAATACTGCTATGGAGGAGCTTTATACAGATCTTAATAATGATATAGATAGTGGTTTTGGAGGTGCTTCTGCTATTATTACTGGTGAAAATTCTATTATGTATGTAATTATGAACTCAATGACAGAAAGTCAACTTTTATCAACTGGCATCTGCATTATTCTTGCAGCAATAGTGTTGATCATTGCATATAGAAAACCTCTCTTGGGGATGATTACGTTAATCCCTGTTTCTTTTTCTACAATTTGGATTATTGGAACCATGTACTTCCTTGGTTATTCATTAAATATTATGACTATTATGATTACGTCTCTTACAATTGGCCTAGGGATTACATATTCAATACATGCTGTTGAGCGTTTCAGGTTAATAGCTGATAGAACTGGTAATGTTATAGAAGCTGTATCTGAAACAATAGGACACACTGGAGGTGCATTAATGATTGCAGCAATTACAACTATAGCAGGATTTGGAATGCTTATTTTAACACCTGTTCCCATAGAACAACAGTTTGGAATAATTACTGCTCTTACCATTTTTTATGCATTTTTAACATCTATTTTTATTCTTCCGCCGGTTCTTATGTATTGGGGTAAATGGAAGAAAAAAACAAAGGGCTATATTATTTCACCAGGAAAACCGGATAATTAATTTTTTATCTTTAAAAATTCAGTTTGTAATATAACATTATGCTCTTTATTTAAAAATATATTCTAATTTTTCTTTATCCATTTAATATAATCAATAACCTTCTCATGCTTTTTTAGCCCGTCTTTTGTCATAGTTTTTAACTGAACATTTGTAAACATTTTATGCAGTTGCCTGTGGCACCTTTTACATAGCAGAATAACATCAACATCTTTCCATTTAGCTCTGTACTTTTGTTTAGGAACAAAATGATGTTTTGTTGGAGGACCAACTGGAAATCTACCATTGTATGAGTTAAATCTTCGACTGCAGAGCCAACAATTATCACTATTTTCACTGTTTTTTTCCATATTTTTAATCACATTTTTTAAAAGTTTAAGTTAAAAATAGCTTAATATATTTTTTAATTAGGAAAAATTAAATTATTGTATGGTTTTTACCTTACGTTATAGAACTTTTTAAATAATAACTTGGAATAAACCATACAGGTAAAAAAATGAAAAAAATGAATTTAATTGTTGTAATATTTTTATGTGCAGTATTATTAATAGCTGCATTTGTTGGTATATATTTTTATAAACCAGATACAAAAACAAAAGAAATGGGAGAAAAACCTGTTGCAATAGAGACACTTGCAACAAAACAAAGTATCACAACACTTGCTGAATCAATAAATGATTTTTCTTTTAATTTTTATGATAAATTAATCGAAGATAATAGTGAAAATATATTTTTCTCTCCATATAGTATATTTGTTGCTCTTGCAATGACTTATGAAGGTGGTCGAGGGGAGACAGCAGATGAAATGTTTGATATTCTAAATTTCCAACAGAACGATGAAGTAAGCCTTTGTTCTTTTGGAAAAATATATAATTTACTTAATCAGGTAAAAGAATACACTTTAAGCACAGCTAATGCTCTTTGGAAAAAGGAAGATTTTCCCTTTTTAAAAGAGTATTTGAATTTTATAGAAAACTATTATATGGGGAAATCAACAGAAGTTGATTTTTCAGATGTTGAGGGTGCAGCAAAAATTATAAACGACTGGGTTGAAGCAAATACCAATGGTAAAATAAAAGATTTAATTAAAAGTAGTGATATAGATCCCTTCTATACAACCTTAATTCTTACAAATGCAATCTATTTTAAGGGATTATGGGAAACAAAATTTGATTCTGATAATACCCAAGATAAAGATTTTGAAGCTACTCCTGAAAACAGTATTACAGTTTCTATGATGAATATACCTGAAGGAGCCTTTAATTATACTGAAACTGATGATTTACAAATATTAGAGCTACCTTATAATGGGGATGATGTTTCAATGTTAATAGTCCTTCCAAAAGAAAATAATATATCAATTGCAGAACAAGCAATAAATCCCGAGACTGTAACAGAATGGAGGAATTCTTTTGTTGTGTCTGATTTGGATGTATCTATTCCTAAATTTAAATTGGAAACAGAGTATGATTTAAAGGATTATTTAAAAAAAATGGGTATGATTATATCTTTTACAACTGATGCTGATTTTTCTGGAATGACAGGTAATAAGGATCTATACATAGGAAAGGTTACACATAAAGCATTTGTTGAAGTAAATGAAGAAGGAACAGAAGCAGCAGCTGCAACCTCAGTTCACATGGTTCTTACTGCAATTCCAGAAGTTATTTCATTTAACGCTGATCATCCGTTTATTTTTTTAATTCAACATAAAGAAACAGGAACTATCTTATTTATGGGTCGAATTGTTGATCCCACAAAATAATTCTTATCTATTTTTCATTTTAAATTTTTAAAAGATTTCAAAAGTTGTTTTTTTATTAATGTCTATTACAATTCTTTAACAATATCTTGTTTTATTAAAAATAATAAGCAGTTAAAAAATGTTAAATTATTAAGCAAAAACAGAAGGAGAATAAGCAGGGGTCTAGTGTTAGAGGAAGGTAGAAATAAAAAAAAATTTATTTCCTAGACCCCCATTATTTAAAACGGGTAACTAGTTCTAATTGATAAACTTATCGTATGCATTTTTTGCTATTTTTTTTGCATTATAAAGAATGCCGATCCATACCACTTATTGTATTTTTTATAGAGGTCAATTTCCTCTTGTTCTTTGTTAAGTATTTCAAGAGCTTTAGAATTGTTTTTGTATTTTTTCTTAAGAAGGTCTATACGATTTTGTAATGGATGGTAGTAACCCACCCACCATGCATCCTCAGGTAATGGAAAATGACCAAATATGTTATAACCACATCTTGGAATTATTTCTAAACAATTGTCAATTGTTTTAATACCCGGATAATTGCCTTTCCAGTAGTCTTTTATTTCCTTTGGGGGATTATCTTTTAGCCATACCATTTCATGAACTGCTAAAAATCCTTTTGGTTTGAGTAGCCTTCTCCAATCCTTTAAACCTTTTTCAAAGCCGATAATATAGATGGAACCTTCTGACCAAATAATGTCAAATTTTTCAGATGGAAAATCCATATTTGACATAGAACAATTTAATGTCTTAATCTTTTGAGATAGATTTGCTTCTTTTGCCTTTCTATCTAATTCGTCAAGATATGGTTGATGAATATCCATTCCAATTACATTTCCATAGCTTAATTTTGCAATAAGAGCTGTTGGTGTGCCTGGCCCACAGCCAATATCTAAAATTGTAGGATTTTTTATTGGAGGAATCATTTGAAAAGCTTTTTTGGTATATCTGTCCCGGCCAGGTCCCTCTCTTAAAAGGTTATGATGAATTTCAAAAAAGATATCTTCATCCATAATTAACTATTTCTGTATCTGTATTTAGATTAAAAATGAATCGTAAATTTATAAATTTTTTACCTTTTTAAAACAGTTTGATTTATTTAATATATTTCAAATATGCTAGAAGAAAGAATTTTTAAATATCTTTTATAGATTGGATTATTAAAGATGTGCCATAAAAATCCAAGAATTGTATTTTTGAAAAATATTTTATTTCCAGGAATACTAACTTCAAGTGTTGTCCAACCACTTTCAGTACCATGAATGTCTATTGCTTTAACCCGAATTAAATAAGTTTTGATTTTATTCCAAGTGTGGTTTACAGAAATTTTTTCCCCTGAAGGATAAAAATTTGTATATTCTAAATCTCCTTCACCCCAATCAATACAATAGGAAATATCATCTCCATCTGGATCAGATGATTGAATTTTATATGTTATTTCTGATCTAACCTTTCCACGTATAGGACCATCAATTGTAGGGTTACCAGGTATATCTGTATTTAAACCAAAGGTTTTAAAACCAATATCTTGGTCTGGAAAACCAGAAATAGAGAGAACCTTCCAATTACCATCCTGTATCCAAGCATTTCCATCCGGATAAGGATCATATATACCGAAGTACCACCAGTATGTATCTATTTGATTTTCTGTATCTTCAGATTCGCAAACAATATAGTAGGTTTGATATAAATTTACCTTTATATCTTGAAAATCAATATTCTTCCAAGACATATCTTCTGCAATCTCGTTACTAGAAAAATAAATTGATATTAAATTCTCACCATCTAAATCGTCTCTAATGGAAATTGTTATTCCTCCGGGATTATTTCTTCTAACAATCATCAGTTCAACACGGGTTAGAACAGAATAAGTTGGAATAAAGGATTGTGCCATAGGTCTACCTTCTGCAATTTCATCTGCCCAACCACAACAATAGCTTTGCTTTTGATCTAAAAAATCAGAATTGTCATCAATTTCAATTGTTTGAATATCCCAGTCATTTTGTTTTAATGAAGCATATTTTAAAGCCTTGCCTCCCCAATTATAAAAACTAATGGAAGGATTGTTATTTGAATCTAAGCATAAAGAGTTAAAACAACCGGTACTTCCCTCAGATTCTATAGTATCAAAAACCCAGTCAGAACCACTGTTAAAAGTATATTTAAGAGAACCTTCATAATAATCATAATAGCTTATATGAGGAAGGTTTTCTGTATCTAACTTTAGAGAGATCCATTTTCTAATATCTCCTTCGCTGTCAACTGTTTCAACGTTCCAATTATCATTTGTTTTTACTGCATATTTTAAATCAAACTTAAGATCATTATTATGACCAAAATAACCAAAACCTATGTGGGGATTATCATTATCATCTAAAACAATTGATGAGTATTGGCCAACGTCTCCATAACTATCAACAACTTCTATTCCCCATGTACTATCATACTGATATGCATATTTTAAATCAAACTTACCACTATCACAATAACTAATATGAACATAGTCTTTGCTATCAATAGCAATAGAGGTGTAATCTCCAAAATATTCAGACATACAGATTATTCCTGTATCGTCAATAATTTTTTTATTCCAAGAATTTCCATCCCAATGAGCATATTTTAATGCTCTTTTTGTATAATCACAATAACTAATATGGGGAAGACCAGAGCTATCAAGAGCAATTGATGTATATAGACCAACTTTTCCGTCTCCATCTACTTTCTTTATAGACCAACTACTACCCGTCCAATATGCGTATTTTAAATCACCATTTGTATAATCATAATAACTAATATGAGGATGCCCTTCCTTATTTAATGTAATTGATGAATAACGGCCAACATTTCCCCATATATCTACAGATTGAATATTCCACTCGCTTCCAGTCCAATATGCGTATTTTAAATCACCATTTGTATAATCATAATAACTAATATGAGGAAAATTATTATTATCTAAAACAAGAGATGTATACCAGCCTATATCATCAATTACATCCTCTGAAAAAAAATCACAACTGCTGGTGGGAAAATTTTTAATAACCTTTCTATCTAAATACAAAGGCTCTGCATGAACAATTGAAAAAATCATGGTAATAAAGAGAATACTAATGAATATACATGCAATTTTTTTTATCAGTAATAACCCCCCCATCAAATATTAATATAAAAGATTTATAAAAATCTTTTCGATAAATTTAAAAAACAAATTATATTTATTTAACTACTGCCTAAAAAATCTTTTAAAATGGTATCTTTTAATTCAATGGCAAAATCAATATGTTTTATTTTTATTTTGCTTCTCTCAAGTAAGGCAAGTGCATAAGCTATTCGAAGTATAGAAAATTCAAGACTTCTATATGATACACCTTCAATAGTTTCATCTGCATTTAAAATATACTCTTTAATTGAATTTTTAATTTCAGGTTCATCAGCTGAATCGATACTAGTTTTTGCATCTTGTGCCCATCTCAAATATGCATTAACAACCTGAGAGTAATCCTTAGCATTTTTGCCCATAAAACTATCAATTATATTTATAACATAATCTGCCCTTTGAATCTTTGAGATTTTTGCTACATTAAAGGTAAAATCAAACCGATCGACAAGGGGACGTTGAATTTTTGATAAATTATTGCAAGTTGCAATGACTCTGACTTCAGCTTTAAAGGATTGCCTATTTTTACCTTTTGTTATAACATATTCACCTTTTTCCATTGCTTGTAGAAGACCATTCTGGTCTTCGACAGACATTTTATCAAGTTCATCCACTAGTAGTATTGAACCATTACTCTTGGCAAGAAGGCCAGGATGTATACTTTTTCCACGGGCATCACCGACTAGCCCTGTTTTTGATGTAAGTTCAGAATTAATAAATATGCCATTCATTTTTTGTTGCCACCAACTTAAAAACTCGGTTTTACCTGTTCCCGGTCCCCCGCAAAGAAGTATATGAAGTCTCATGCGCATATTTGGCCGATCCCTTGTAACGCCCATGAGAAGGGCGCATTTTCTAATGGTATCCCATTGAGTGCCAACTAGATAAGGGCATATATGCTTAGATAAAAATTCTAAGGGATTTTCTTTTGCAATAATTTTAAAATATTCTTCAACAGTCATATGCCTACTCTATAAGTGTTAAATTAATTTAAGTATATTTCTTTTATTCATAAAAATGTATAGTAAAAAAGTAACTGAGATATACAATAGTTATTAAGCAGTAAATACCTTATTTGGGTTTTTTTTCTGGATTTTTAAAAAAAAGATACTTTCAAATAATAAATACAATCCTATTATTAATATTCATATATTGTTATTTGTAAAAATAAATTTGGTGATAGTTTTGAAGAGTAAAGAGGAAATAAGAAAAGAAATCTGGGATTTACTAGAAAAAACAAATGTTGCAGCGTTTCCTAGACCTGTTTATGGAAGAATACCAAATTTTATTGGGGCAAGTATTGCTGCCGAAAAACTCGATGAGCTTAGTGTTTGGAGAAAGGCAAGAATAATCAAATCTAATCCAGATTCTCCTCAAAAATGGGTAAGAGAAAGAGCATTACGGAAAAATAAAACTTTGTATATGGCTGTTCCTAGACTGCGGGAAGAAAAATGTTTTTTAAAAATTGATCCTAAAAAAATAGCTAACATAAATCAGGCATCCACCATTAAAGGTGCTTTTAAATATGGTACACCTGTCTATCCAGATGAAATAGAAAAAGTGGATGTAATAATTATTGGATCTGTTGCAGTTAATAAAAAAGGTGCAAAAATCGGTAAAGGTGGAGGTTTTTCTGATCTTGAATATGCATTTGGAAGAGAGTTTGGATTTGTTGATGAAAAAACTCCAACTATAACAACAGTTCATCCCATTCAAATCGTTGATTATGAGTGTCCAATGCAAGAGCATGACGTTTCTTTAGATTATATTCTCACTCGTGATAATATAATATTTACAAATACAAATTATGTAAAACCAAAAGGAATTGATTGGAGCATTATTGGTGATAAAATTAATAAAATACCGCTTCTTCAAAAAATAAAAAAGAGTAAAGATTTGATAGATATTTAATAAATTGATAAAATTCAATATACTAATTAATGAAAAATCAAAAATTTTGCTTTAATCGTAATTTTTCACCGAAAATATTATATAGTAAAAATACTTAACAATTGTTAACTTTAGGGCTTTGATTGTGAGATTTTTTTTATAAAATCTGTGTCACCTCCCTCTCATATTGACCAATCAAACCCTACTTTTTTCTTCTTTTAATATTGATTATAATTAATTTTGAAAACTTAATTTAATAATATTTTAAATAGAATGTTAAATGAAGTTAACAGTCGTTAATTTTATATATTCGAAAGAATATTACATCAAGCATGTTAAAAACCCCATGTGAATACATGCAATGGCATGGCTTACCAATTATTAGAAAAGAACTTGTAAAAAGTTTAATGAAGAATTATAGATTGAATCAAAAAGAAACTGCGGAAATATTAGGTCTCACCCCTGCAGCCATTAGTCAATATTTAGCAAAAAAACGTGGAAAAATAAATATTGTAAATAGAGATATTATTACTGAAATTAATGTTTCTGCTGAAAAAATAATAAACCAAGGACCATCTATTGTCACAAGTGAAATATGTAGAATTTGTAATATATTGAAAAAATATGGTTTGCTTTCATTTTGTATAATTAAATAAAAAATTGGTTCTCAATAATAAGAAAATTTATATCCTTTTTTGATAATTATATAATAGAATATATAAATGTCAGATTTGTGGGATAAATGAACTGATAGACCAGGATGAAATAGATACTGGTATGTGTAATGATTGTATGGCTAATCTTATGAATAATGGTGTATATTGTGATTAATCAATTATTATCAAATGTTGTACATAATAATTTTTTTCATAGGTAATTTTTTTGATATTCTTCTATAAAAATTTATATATTATTAATTAGATATGTATATTAAAAACGAGGGAGGATTATGCAGAAAATCCTGTCAAGTAAAATAATCGTTTTAGGAATAATAATATTATTTATTGGATCATGCGTTGTACCATCAACTGGCAGAGAGGTAAAAAATAGTATAAAGTCAGCTTCACGTGATTCTTTTTCAGAAGATAGGGAAACTGAATATTGGGCTTTAATATTTTCAGTTGGTGTCTATAAAAATAATCCAAAGGAAAATCGACCATCTATGGTTATTAGTGCTAATAACCTTTACGAAGTCCTTATGGATTCACCTAATTGGAAAAAAGATCACATCCATAAAGTTACTGCAGAGGCGGCTACAGGTCGTAGACTGATAAAAGAACTTGTTTGGTTAATTCGAAGTTCAGATAAAGATGATTTGGTGTTTGTATATTTAGCGACACATGGAACATCATTGAAGCATAAAGGGCAGCCCTTTGATATACCACCAAAAGATGAATCTGATGGGGCTGATGAATCCTTGGTTATGTATCATGGTTTTGATAAATGGTATGGTTTTATTTGGGATGACCTTTTAAATTTCTATCTTAGTAGGATACGGGCAAAGGGAGTTTGTCTCGTTGTGGAGAGCTGTCATAGTGGTGGTTTCAATGACGAACCATTTTTTTATAAATCAACATTAAAGAATGATAAAACAGAATCATTTGTCAAGGGTTTAGCTTATGAATTATCAGCAAAAAATCGAGTGGTCTTAATGTCATGTGAGGAAGATGAGACATGCTATGGTTCATACTTTTCAAAATTTTTGATAGATGGATTTTGGGGATGGGCTGATTTTAAGGGAAATAGAGATGGTATCAATTCTGCGGAAGAAGCTTTCTATTATGCCAAGTATATGGTTAATAAAAATCATGATTTTAATCCTACAATTCTTGATCTTTACCCCGGGGAATTTCCAATGACACCTTTTAAAAATTGAGATTATTTATTGGAGATAATAAATATGAAAAAGAAAATAATATGTATTTCGATTTGCTTAATATTAATTATTACTGTAATTCCTGTATCTAGTACAATAGTAGAAAAATCATTACTACCAACTTTTATTGGTAATGTTTTGTATGTTGGCGGAGATGGCCCAGGTAATTATAGTAGGATACAGGATGCAATAGATGATGCAATGGATGGAGATACTGTTTTTGTTTATGATGATAATTCTCCTTATTATGAAAATGTGATTGTAAATAAATCAATAAGCTTGATTGGTGAAGGTAAAGAAACAACAATTATTGATGGTAATAATTGGAGATATGTTGTTTATATTTCAGCTGATTGGGTAAATATAAGTGGATTTACAATACGAAATAGTGGAAGTGACATTTATGATGTAGGAATTGGTATAAACTCAAATTTTACCACGATCACAGATAACACCATCTCATTTAACGCTTATGGTTTATATCTTGAAACCGCATTCGGCAACGCTATAACCTACAATAATATCAGATCCAATCTCAAACCAGGTATATATCTTAGTCACTCCAGCGCCAACACTACTATCATGGGTAATAATATTTACCGCTGTAGCCAAGGAATATATATCCTTTATGGAAACGGCAATAACGCCATCTTTAATAACATAATCAGTTCAAACAAGGGTTCGGGCATTTACATTAGTAGATCAGAAAATAACATCATAACAAATAACCTCATCACTAACAATACTGACGGAATTTTGCTCTATTTTTGCACCAACAATATTATTTCAGATAATTCTTTTTTCAATGACGGTCTTAATATTTATGGAGCATATCAAAACACTATTTCCAATAATAAGGTTAATAGCAAACCCATCGTCTTTTTAAAAAATGAATCAGATAAAATTTTATCTGATTCAGGCCAAATAATACTGTTAAACTGTGACAATATCACTATCAAGAACCAAAAACTTTCAAATATTGGTATTGGTATCGATTTAGAGCATACTCATAATTGTCTTATCTTGGATAACACAATCACCTCAAACACCAGGGAGGGCATACGACTCGATTCTTCCAACAACAATAACATTACAGGTAACACAATCACCTTGAACGCTTATGAGGGCATAGCGTTAATATATTCAAGTAATAATATCATCAACGACAATGCTATCTTGAACAACGGATTCAGGGTCTGGGGAATGGATGGAATTTTTCTCTACCAGGATTCTAACAGCAACACCATTTCAGGTAACATAATTTCGAGCAACAAGGATTGTGGCTTAAGACTCGAAACTTGCAGCAACAACAAAATTACAGGCAACACTATTTCAAATAATGGGTATGAAGGCATAAAGCTCAGATCTTCCAATAGCAACAATATCACAGATAACAAAATCACCTCGAACAAAGATTTTGGCATATATATCGATTACCCGAGCGAGTACAACATCATCTATCACAACAACTTCATAAACATCTGGAATGCCTTTGATAGTGGTACAAATATTTGGGATGACGGAGAGTATGGAAATTATTGGAGTGATTATAAAGAAAATTACCCTGATGCTAAGAGGAAATTGGCAAAGGGTATTTGGGACACTCCTTATGAAATAGGAGGTGGTAACAACAATGATACGTGTCCTTTGATAAGGCAATGGTCAAAACCCTTATCAAAAACCACAGTGAAAAATGTGAATAACCTAGAAATATATAATAAAAAAGTAAAAACTAAAAAGTTCTTTGATGTTGACGTTAATTCAGGATTGTTAAAAGTCAATATACTATGGTCTAAAAAATCTATCAACAATCATTTACTGGCTTTTTTTGATCGTTTCACCAATTTGTTCCCAATTCTAAAAATGCTATTGCAATTACTAGACTAACAAAATAGTGTAAATTTACTTTATCTTTTATTTATTAATGTCGAAATGAAATTAGAATAATCTATGGAAGATTTTGACTCAAATTTACTATTAAAAAAATTAGGTTTTCTCCTGTAAAAAACGTTAAAAAAAGCAGGGACGAGATTTGAATTCGGTTTTACTAGTAAAAAATACAATTATTCATTGGAACTAAATATTTGTTGACAGAGTATTAATCCTGCAATTTTTGAATTTTTGCCATTTTTTTTGTCTTATATATTACTCCTCCGACTTTATGCGTCAATATTTTTCTTTTTTAATCATATTATAATATCATAATTCATAGGACGAGATATTGTTTCGTATTTACCAGTAAAAAATTATAGTCTAATCTTGTTGAGTTAAAATGAAGTTTCGTGCTTTTCAATATCATTTCTTTATATATTTCTAAATAAGGTTTATAATTTTATGTTATATTATAGATGTTTAGATTCCAATCATAATCCCATGATTAAAGCGTAAAATATAGTTACCGGGAATTTTTACCAGCCCTTTTAAACTAGAAAAATAGTTAAAAAAGCATTCTTTAAATTTCAAATGAGATTATGCTTATTATCTATATTTTCTATTACAGTGAATGAAATATGAATCTTACAAGCATCCTACCTGCGGCTGTACGATTGCATCCAGAGAAAAAAGCAATAGTTTGTAAAGGTTATGAATTTACCTATAAACAATTTGGTTGCAGGGTTGGTAAGCTTTCTAATGCTCTTCTAAAACATGGAATTACAAAGAATAATAAGGTTACAGTGCTCCATAAAAACTGCCATTATTTTCTGGAAAGCTACTTTGGAGCTATACAAACTGGTGCAGCATTAGTGCCATTAAATCATCATCTATCTGCAAACGATCTAGCCTTTATCTTAAAAGATTCTGAAACGAGGTTACTTATTGCTGACAGCAGTTTTTCTAAAAAAGTTGATGATGCAATTAAAAGACTTAAACAAGATATTAAAATCATTTGGAGTGGAAAGGATTATGAAAATTTTATATCTTCTGCAAGTCCAATCTTTCCTTTAGTTGATGTTAAAGAAGATGACATTGCACAAATCTACTATACCAGTGGTACAACAGGTAGACCAAAAGGAGTAATTCTCTCTCATAAAAATGTTTATTCCCATGCACTCTGTGCAATAGACGAGTTGTCTCTTAAAAATACAGATGTATGGCTTCATGCAGCCCCTATGTTTCATCTTGCAGATGCATGGGCTACCTGGGCTATCACAATGGTTGGAGGCTCCCATATCTTGGTAAGTGACTTTGACCTAAAGGAAATATGCAAATGTATAGAAAAACAAAAGGTGACACTTACAAATTTAGTACCAACCATGTACTACCGCCTGGTCAATTATCCAGAGGTAGACAAATACGATTATTCCTCTCTCAGGGTTCTTCTGAGTGGTGGAGCTCCTATATCTCCCAGCCTTGTAAAAAGAATTATCGAGACATTCAAATGTGATTACATACAAACCTATGGTTTGACAGAAACCAGTCCTTTTTTAACTATGTCGATACTTAAAGATCATCTATGCTTACTACCCTATGAGAAACAGTTGAAATATAAGTCAACCACTGGCAGGAAATTTAAAGGCGTTGATCTAAAAATTGTCAATAAGAAAGGAGTAGAAGTAAAAAACAATGGTAGAGAAGTTGGAGAAATAATTGTAAGAGGCGATACCATTACGAAGGGATATTGGAAGTTGCCACAGGAAACAAAGAAGGCTTTCAAAGGTGGCTGGCTTTATACTGGAGATATGGCAGTAATTAACAAAGAAGGCTATGTAACCATTGTTGATCGAAAAGATGATATGATTATTACAGGTGGAGAAAATGTATACTCTATAGAAGTTGAAAATGTTTTATACACCCACCCTGCAGTACTAGAAGCAGCAGTTATTGGAATACCTGATGAAGAATGGGGAGAGATTGTAAAGGCAATTGTTGTTCTTAAAGGCGGAAAGAAGGCAACTAAAAAGGAAGTTATAGAATTCTGCAAGCAAAGTTTAGCTTCCTACAAGGTTCCAAAGTTAGTAGAGTTCCAAGAATGCTTGCCCAAATTAGGATCAGGAAAGATATGCAAAAAAATGCTAAAAAAGAAATATAAAACAAGGTAAGACTCTAAGAATAAAATATTTAAGATACACTATTTGATGGAAGCTGTAGCAAAAAATCAAATTATAGTCTTTTGATGCAAGTTCTGGTCTCTAATTATTGAAAGTTTAAGTATTCCATTTGTTCAAGAATTCTTCAGATTTTGTTTTTAAAGTTTTTCTAGAGCTAGTTGCATGTTTTTTTACAAATGAAATAACCTCATTTTTATTTTCGATTTGAGGGAAAAACATATCAATAGATTTTATCGCATTTTCTACGATAACTTTTTTACATTCATCTGTAAGATGCGGAGTTGTTTTAATATTTTCAACTTTTAGAAGCTCTTTTGTAATTTTTGGAATAAGATGGGGTTTGGCAAGTGCTATCTTACCAGAATGACCAACGACATTTGCAACAGTAACCATATATTCATCATTGATAAAGCTGTAATATTTATCAAAAATCGCGTCAAATTTATTATTTTTATCAATTTTAGTAAGACTTGCTATGATAAACATTGCCTGCCAAGTAAGAATTCTATATTTACTACTTAATAGCTTTATAAAAAAATCCATATATGGATATAGTTTATCAGGGTATTCCTCACTTAAATCCATTAATACCTTCCCACACCTATATCTAATTGCTGCCTTTTCAGAAGATACACCCTCGATAATATCAGAAAGTAAATCAAAATTCTGTTTTACCTTTTTTAGAAGGCCCTCTTTGGTAATTGTTTTATCTACAAGTTTTTCCAATAAATCATGTTTCATATGAAAACCTCTTTACCAGATATTGTCTATCTTTTTTTACGTTTTTATAACAAAATCTAATCATAGTCTTAGTCTATTATCTATAAAATGTTTAAAAATCTAATTAAAATAAGAATTATTCTGGGTCTCATTACCAAATAGGCATTCGACAAGGAAAGGCCGCTCGAGAATTAATAGATAATGCCTTAAAATAAATATACAAAGTTCAAGTTTTAGCTTAAATTTAGGTAGAATTGTTTAGGTCTTAGTTCCTTAAATTCATGTTTTTCAAAAAGATGTTTTCTAATATCTACACATAGATGACACTTAGAAAAATAGCCTTCATGAAAATTTTGATAACCATGTTCTTTTGCAAAATCAAATAGACCTTTGAAATCATTGTCTAATAGAAATGCTAGAACTGGGTTTTCTTCATCATCTATTCCTTCTTGTAAGAGGGTGTCCAAATCCCTGCAATCTCCTAAAGAGATGCCACCGCAATATCCTGGCACAAGATTCCCATAATTATCAAAATGGTTGTGCCAACTTCTAAGAAGTGGCGGTCTGCAAGGTTCTTCAAATAAATAACTTGCTGGATATTTTGGATAAACTCCTTTTAAGTGTTTCTCCAACTTGTAGGGAGCTCTTCCCATGATAAAAAATTCAGCGTTTCTTGCAAAATCTTCTCTTTTTTCTATTTCTAAATAATTTTTAAACGAAATTCTATCTTTAATTCCTAACTCCTTAAATCGCCTGTAATACTCTAGTTGATAAATCATCAGGTTATGTCTAAACAGTTCCTGGCTAATTCTAATGGCTCTCTCTGTTCTTTCAAAAGGTACATATTCTAAATAAAACGGGTTAACAGAAATCAAAATTCCTGACAAACCTAATTCTTTCAAATATTGTAGTTTTTCTTTCGTTTGCTCATCACTTGTACACCAATAACAATTTGTCTCAACAAAAGTAGAAGCTATTTCCAATTCTTTTGCCATTTTAACGGCTTCACATAATAATTCATAATTTAGAAATGGCTCACCACCGGTGAAATGTAATCCATGGTTGAGACTTACTGTATCAGGTCCATAAGGGCTTGGCTCGATTTTATCAGCCAAACCCTTTAAGATATTCTTTAAATCCTGTTTTGAAATCCAGTCAGCTTTCCAATTAGGTGAACAAGCATACATACAATGTTGACACTTAGCAGAACATTTGTATGAAAGCATTAATCCTCCTGAAATTGGTTTAGGTATTTGTTTTATCATTTCACGTTACCAAGAAACTTCTGTTATAAAGTTCAAATTACTATTCTAACACTTAAAAGTTTGTTAGGGGATATTACATGAATATACACTTGTATAATTACCCTCATATAAATTTTATAAACTAGATATTAATTTATCGAAAATATCTCTTAATCTGGGGAGAAGACAAGATAAATAATATCTAAGAAAATAAGTGAGGAGGCAAAGAATTTAAATGAAAATTATTGGGACACCTTCGTCTAAAATTGATGCGTTTTCATCAGATGTTAATATAGGTTTTTCTAACCAATTTAATAATAAAAAAAGGAAGACCAAAAAAAGAATAAGATTTACCTTACGCCCATCTCGAAAAGGTGTAAATCTAGAAGAAAAATTATATTCAACGAATCAGGATACAGCCGATCCTTATATAAAAATAGTAAAAGAGATAGATAATTCGCTTAAAAATCGTGACTTGGACTCAGTAATGAAAAATGATGAAGATACTCCGTTTCAAGAAAAAATAAAAATTACACTCAATGAACAAATAAAAATTAAAGAGGATTTTGAAAAAAAATTAGTAGACGAAAAAACAGATTTTGGATGGAAAGGACTTGGTTCTAGTAGAATTGTTTTTGATAATAGAAAAAAAGAGTATAAGTATGAAATAAATGAACCTCATTTAGACGATGCAGAAGAGGCAATTAAAGATAAGCTTACCTACTGGTTCAGAATCCGCGCAGATCTTGATGTTTTTGATATGGATGAGAAAAAAAAGATGTATTATCTTGAGGAATCATTACAAAATATTATTAGAGAACATAATATTAAACTTGAGCCAGAGTCAATTGATAAAATCTTTTATCATATTTTCCGAGATTTTCTAGGATATGGAAAGATAGATATTTTAATGCATGACGAAGATATCGAGGATATTTCATGTGACGGTCACGGGATACCAATTTTTATTTTTCACAAAACTTACGAATCCATTCCAAGTAATGTAATCTTTGATGAGGCAGATTCATTAGATTCTTTTGTTGTAAAACTATCTCAAATATGTGGTAAACAGATTTCAGTCTATGAGCCAGTAGTTGATGGAAAATTATCTGATGGTTCGAGGTTACAAACCACGCTTGCTAGAACTATTACCCACCATTCAACATTTACGATTAGAAAATTCCGTGAAAATCCCCTGACCCCAATTGATCTTATAGCAAATAATACTATGTCAGCAGAAATGGCTGCTTATTTCTGGATGGCCATTGAACAAAGTTCTTCAATTTTGTTCTGCGGTGGAACTGCAACAGGTAAGACAACAATGTTAAATGCGCTTTCTTTATTTTTGCCTTTATCCTATAAGATTGTTTCTATAGAGGATACTAGAGAAATTAACCTTCCTCACGAAAACTGGATAGCTGGAACCACAAGGAAAGGATTCTCTTCAACAGAAGCAGCTAAAACCGCAAAAGATATTGATATGTTTGATCTTATAAGAGTTGCTTTACGTCAACGACCTCGAGCCATAATTGTTGGTGAAGTCCGGGGCAAAGAGGCATATACACTCTTCCAGGCAATGACTACTGGTCATCTCTCTTATTCAACTGTTCATGCAAGTAATCTACATGCTCTTATACAACGACTTGAAAATCCTCCTATTTCACTGCCTCGAACATTATTAACCTCTCTTGATCTTATTGTATTTTTAAACACTGTTACTATCAAGGGTTCACCTGTGAGACGAATAACAAATGTCACAGAAATAATAAAACTTGATCCTGAAACTAATCGACTTGTAACAATGACACCTTTCAGATGGGTTTCAGAACTTGAAGATAAATTTGAAACAAATGGTGGAAGTAGTATAATTACAAGAATCAAGAAACAAAATGGTTGGAGCGATGACAAACTTCGTCAAGAGCTTAACAATCGAATAACAATTCTTAATTGGATGAAAAAGAAAAATCTAAGATCATATGAAGAAGTTGGAAAAATTGTCTCAGAATATCGTAAAGATTCTGAAGCTGTTTTAAGGAGAGCTAGAGAGGATATTTAATGAGATTAAACATATATTCAAAATTTTGTAAAAATATTATTCAACACATTTTTTCTCGATACAACAAAAAGCAATTAGAGGAAAAAAATATAATCTTAGCACAAGCAGATATCCCTATGGATTTTATAGTTTACTCTTCTATAGCGCTTATGAATATAATTATTGGATTATCAGGTGTCTTAGTTATTTCTCTAATAATCTATGCATTAACTCCCTCTGCCTTTACTTTACTTTTTCTTTTAATAGCACCAGTTACAGTTTCAATGACCTTGGTATTTAAATATTGGTATTTACCGATTTATTACATTAAAAAGAGAGAGAAAAATATTGACTTATTTTTACCTTATGCCATTAATTTCATAAGCTCAATGGCAATCGCTGGAGTTTCACCTACTGAAATATTTCAGTCACTCTCAACGATAAATGTATATGGAGAAATCCAAAAGGAAGCTAAAAAAATAGCAAAAGAAATCTCAATTATGGGTACAGATAGTATCACAGCATTAAAAAATGCTATCATGATCTCACCGTCAAAAAAATTCAGGGCATTCCTTCAGGGAATAATTGGTACCATTCAATCTGGCAGTGATTTACATACATATCTTTCAAATGTAACAGAAAAATATATGCAAGAGGACCTTAATGAAAGAAAAAAAGACTTAGATCTATTAGGTGTTGTTGCAGAGATTTTAGTTCTGGCGGTAATTGCTTTTCCAATATTACTTGTTATAATTCTAACAGTAATTGGTTTTTTTGGTGGCTCAATGGAAAGTTCATTTAGCCTATTATTAATTTTTTCATTTTTAATTTTACCAGTTATTTATACGATGTTTTACTTTTTAATAAAATCAACAAGTTTTGAAAGGCTTGTTAATCTAAGACAAGAAAAAGGTTTGAGGATTAAAGAATATTATTCGAAAAATAAAACATCTTTTCATATTCTCTTTCTTTCTGGTTTTTTTATACTTTTCCTATATATTATAATAAGTTTATTTGGATATATAGGAAATATTGAATTTAACCTATTTCTTTATTGGGATTTTGTTTTTCTTTCCTTACTAATAATCATTGGACCAATAGGAATCTACAATTATTTAGATATGAAGAAAAAGAAAGAAATGCAGAAAAGATTACCAGAGTTTCTTACTGAAGTGGGAAACTCTTTATCTACAGGTATGAATATTTTTGAAGCTGTTAAAGCAGCTGAAAAAGGTCATTATGGGCAATTACATCCTGAAATTAAAAAAATGAAAACACAGTTATCCTGGAATGTTTCCATTAAAGATGTTTTTTATGATTTCGCGGCCAGAATGAAATCAGCTATTGTTCATAGAATAGTAATTGCCATTAATAAAGCCTTAATTATGGGCGGTAAAACTCCAAAAATCTTTAAGGCAGCAGCAGAAGAAGTTCAGCAGATAAATCAAATTGAACACCAGAGAAAATCAATTATGTCAATTTACGCGATAGTAATTGTTGTATGTTTTTTTGTATTTCTTGGAATCATTTTAATTTTAAAAGGAACCATTTTTGCATCTTTCTTTGAGATACAGTCAAATCAGATGAAAGAAGCAGCTGGTGTAATTAAACTTAGTGTATTTAATCCATTAATGTTGAAATATACGTTATTTTCATTTGTATTTGTTCAAAGTATCGGAAACGGAATGCTTGCAGGTTTTATGATGGATGGTAAGCTTTCCTCAGGTATAAGATATAGTGTTTTCCTTGGATTAATTTCAATTATCCTTTTCAAAATAGTCATTTAAAATATTGGGAGAGGTTAAAAAAAATGAAAAATGTAAGAGCAAATAAAGCGGTGTCGGAAGTAGTGGGAACTGCTATTTTATTAGGAATAGCTATAGCGCTTTTCTCTGTTGTACAAACCGTTGCGCTTACTTTTCCATTTAATCCTTCTACACCATCTGCACAATTAGTTGGAACAATTGATGAAAATACAATATTTATAAAACATAACGGGGGAGAATCATTGTCTTTAGATGCTAAGATAATATTTTTAATCGATGGAGAAACAAAAATCGTACAAATAGCTAATGATATTTTAGACAATTCAACATCTAATGGTGATAATTTATGGAGTATCGGTGAAAAAATTTCCTTTACTCCAACTATTGATATTACAGATCTTGTTGTCGAGTTTACAGTAGTAGATATTGTTAGTAATTCAATTATTATGAAAGGGATTTTACAAGGAGGAAGCAATTAATGCGTTTTGATAATAGAATAATTAAAAGGAAAATTAAAAATTCCAATGAAGGAGTTGTAGGCATTGTTGTAGCTGTTATGCTTATAGGTCTTCTAGTGTCAGTGATATCGCTTGTTCAAACAGTTTATGTACCAAAATGGATGGAGCAAAAAGAATCTGAGCATATGGATGAAGTAGCTGCTCAATTTGCACAATTAAAATATGCTATAGATACCCACTCAGCGACAAAACAAAAATTCAATCCAATATCAGCACCTATAACTCTAGGTAGTGGGGAGCTTCCATATTTCATGTCTGTACGATCATATGGTAATTTAGAGTTGTTAGAAAACATTTACAAAATCACAGTAATTAAGAATAGTTCTGTCAATTATTCATTTCCTATTGGAACTATCAAATATTCTTCATCTAATGCATATTTTATCGATCAATCCTACACCTATGAATGCGGAGGAGTCATTTTAAGTCAAGCAATGGGAAATACCTTTTTTATTAAACCATCATTATCTGTTCAAAACGAGAAAAACGTTAATATCAATTTTAACATAATTAACATCTCTGCACTTGCAAAAAAAGGATCCATTTCTGGATATGTGATATACCCGATACAAACCGAATTTTTAAGTTCAGAAAAGTTGCCTGAAATAAAAAATATATCATCCATTACAATTGATACCGATTATGTCACTTCCTGGCATTCATTTCTTAATGCATCTTTAATAAATGCAGGTTTAAACTATTATGGTTATGGCACAGATTATTCAATAAATACCAATGATACAAAAGTGATTTTAGAATTTAATGATTCTAAAATCGTAAATCTCCATCTAAATATTATAGAAATTGGTGCACAAATAGCGCCAGGATGGATAGAGAATGCTTAAAGGATTCAGAAATTTTTTTAAGGATCTCAAAAACTCAAATAAGGCAGTTTCAGAATTAATTGGAACTGTTTTATTGTTAGGGATAGCTGTTACTATTTTCTCATTAATTTACATTAGTGTCTTATCTATTTCTCTTTATACTAATGAACCAAATCCAATAATTGTAGCAACTATTGAAGGAAGTAATATAATATTTGAGCATCGCGGTGGAGAAAAATTAAGTTTAGATACAAAAGTAACAATAGACATTCAAAATGAAAAAGTCTTAAAAACTGTGGGAGAACTTTTAATTGATACCAATGAAGACAACCAATGGAACATAGGTGAAAGACTTGCTTATCCATTTGGTTATTCTCTTAATTCATCGGAGGCTGATGTTATAAGCATAGATGTTGAAGGAAATAAAATAATATTGTTAGGCACTCTTGATATATATCCAGAGTGCGATGTTGGTGTTGAAATTTTTGTTAGCGAAAAATATCCAGAGATCGGAAGTGATATTGAAATTACAATAAAAGCAATTCATTATACTGGGGATACAAATGCAACAGATATTCAGATTGAATACATAATGCCAGATAATCTTACTTATGTTGGTAATACTTCAACACAGGGCTATTATAACAATGAAACTGGGATATGGGATGTTGGTGAAATAATAGTTGGTGGATCTGAAACAGTTACAATAACAGCAACTGTCCCCTCTACTGAATTTTTAAAGGAACCCATTACACAATTCCCAATGATATTTGACGCTATTGGTGATATAATCAATACAGCAAAAATATTGCATTCAATTCCTCCAGATATAAATGCTGATAATAATATAATGTCAATTACAATAGTCCCACAATATATATATAAAACGAAATGATTACTAATCAACAGATACTTCTTTTTCTGGATAAACCTCAATGCCCTTATTAGTGATTTCCATTGCATAGATATTTGTTTGATGCTCTTCGCCGCGCATTTTTAAAATTTCAATAGCTTTTTTTCGGCCTTTACCTATTTTAAAATTATAGAAAACAACAACACCGTCTGCCAAAAACTCTTCAATTCCTGTTGGTGAATAAATTTCAGGGACCTGTTTTGTTTCAGTAATTAGGAAATTTGTACTACCTGTTTCTTCAAAATAACGGAATAATCTCTCAACATAAAAACGATAATATTGCTCCTTACCGCGAAATGTTGATGAAAGCGATGTAAGAGAATCAAGAACAATAAAATCTGGTTTAAATCCTACGTCATCAACTATAGTTAAAGGTTCTAACTCCATTAACAAGGGATCTACATCTCTTGTCATCATAGCTTGGATATCGCTACCACTTTTTTTATCATAATAGTAAATTTCACTAGTTAAAAAACGTTTGATTTTTATATTTCCTGAATCAATATATTTTTGAAGATTCCAACCAAAATTCTTCATATATGTTATTAATTTCTCTTGTGATTCTTTAAAGCCCATGAAGTAACATTTTTTACCGAGAGATGCATGATGTGCAAGTATTTGGAGACAAAAATTTGTCTTCCCAGATCCAGCACCTCCAGCAACTAGTATTGAGGATCCCTTAGGTATCCCATTCTTAAAAAGATCATCAAATCCAGTTATTCCTGTTGTAATATATTTCTTCTCCTTATTCATCATTACTTTTTTCATAGATGCATCCTCCATATATGAATCACATAAATGCTGAAATACCTTTTAAAACCTACTTATTAATTTTGCTTAAAATAAAAGCTTATTCTTGTCTTGCATTTTTAAACTAAATAATATTTCTCGGGGAATTGTTAGTAACTTGGGGTTTAATTCTCTTTTTGAAAAAAGTCCAATTTCCCTCTGTTGAATATTTGAAGGTATGCACAGGGGAAATTTAGTTTCGTATTTACTAATAAAAAATCTTTTTTTATTTTCCCACAAGCCAGGATTAGGTTTTTTAAAGAAAAAGATGTTAAGAAATTGATAAATCCAGGAGGAAAAAAACATGAAAGATAAGACAGAAGAATTAGTATTGAGCAATACCGAAGGTAATGTAGGATATATTATTTTCAATCGTTCTGACCAACTCAATACATTTAATCTAGCACTTGCAGAACAGTTCCTTGACATTGTAAATAATTTTAATCAAGATAAAACTGTTCGAGCGATTGTAATCAAGGGTAACGGAAAAGTATTTTCTGCTGGTGGGGATATAAAAGAAATGCTAAATGATGTTCTGAAGGGTAAAGATAGAGCAGCCTATTTTCGTGATCCCTTAGCTGCCTTTAATAAAATGACTTTATCCCTAAGAGAAACTCCTAAACCTGTTATAGCAGCAGTGCATGGAGCGGTAGCAGGTGTTGCCTTTAATTTGATGTTAGGTTGTGATCTGAGAATCGCCAAAGATGGAACCCGTTTTACTCAAGGATTTATAAAAATTGGCCTTTCACCTGATGGAGGCGGAACTTATTTCTTACCACGATTGGTGGGATATGCTCGGGCTTGCGAATTAACTATGTATCCCACAGAGATAGATGCAAAAACAGCACTTGAATGGGGATTGATCAATCGGGTGGTTCCGGCTGGTGCCTTTGAAGACGAGGTGAAAAAAACTGCTGAAACATTTGCCAATGGCCCTACGATAACTATAGGTCGAACTAAATCTCTACTTAACCAAACCTATAATCGCTCTCTTGTTGAACAAATGGAAGCTGAACGATTTGCTCAAATAGAAAATGCTGCAAGTGAAAATTTCGAGGAAGGACTCAAAGCCTTTATTGATAGAAGACAACCGAAATTCAAAATTAACTGAAGAGTATCAATTTTCAAATCATATATAAATTGTAATGGGAAGATATTTTTTCGTATTTACCATAAAAATTCTGTTTTTCTCCATAAAATAAAAATATAAACGCATTGTGATTTAGTTTATTTAAATAACCACATATCAATATAATTTATATCTTTTACACCGTTACAGTTGATAACTTAACATAGACAAATATTGAGTAATTTTTAAATTCAATGGACAATTTTCCTATTATTAATCTATAATTAAATTATATGATATAATCATGAGATTATGGTTATTAACAAATTACTAAATACCAATTATATCTATTTTGAATGAAATACCATACATGAGATTATCGAATATATGAATTAACTTCCCAAGATTTTAAGTATCAATATATAATAATTAAACAAGGAATAAAATTATGGTAGCCTTTCCATCATTTATCATTTGTGGGACACAAAAAGGAGGAACAACATCATTATACTATTATTTATGTGATCAACCAAATATTTCTATGGCTAAATATAAAGAGGTGCATTATTTTGATCTAAACTACCACAGAAGCATTCAATGGTATAAAAAACATTTTTATAATATTAAGAGTGAAAAAAAGATTGCTATAGGAGAAATCTCCCCTCTGTATATGTATTTTGAAGAAGTTCCAGAGAGAATAAAAGCACTTATTCCGAACGTAAAACTCATTTTTATATTAAGAAATCCAGTAAATAGAGCATATTCTCATTATTGGCATGCAATTAATCTTGGATATGAACACCTCTGTTTTGAAGAAGCAATTAAAAAAGAAGAAGAAAGGTTGAGTCATGGAGATATATTTCAAAGACAACATTATTCATACAAAGATATGGGAAAATATGCAATTCAACTTAAAAGATATATGAAGTATTTTCCTAAAGAACAAATGTTAATCTTAATAACTGAAGAATTAAAAGAAGAACCTGCAAAGGTTATGAAAAAAATCTTTGAATTTTTGGAAATTGATGCTAATTTCACGAGCGATAAATGGAATGCTCAGTATTTGAAAGGTAAACATCCATACTTTTTGAATTTACAAAGATTGAAGGCAACAATTCCTCCCATACCAATAGTAAAAAGTATTATAGCTTTTGGAATCGATACCATAAATTTAAGAGAAGGCTATCCAAAGATGAATATGGAAATAAAAAAATGTTTAGTTGATTATTTCAAACCATATAATAAAGAATTAGAGAAAATTTTAGGTCGAAAGTTAGATCATTGGTATAAATAAACCTTAAACGAATCTTTCAAATGCTTATTTTAATTATATTCAGGTTAATTTCGACCCTTTCCTTGATATTTTTTATCATGTCGATAAAATCGTGTATATTTCTACCTTATATTTTATTTTGAATTGATAAAATATAATAAAAAAGATAGAAAATATACTTACAGTTTTCTAGATCAAAGAATTCAATAAAAAGGCTATAGATAAAAACATTCAAATAAAATTAAATAGTTCCTATATTAATTATGTGATAATGCGAGTTGTTGTTTGTAAAAGTGAAAACCCAATGGTTAGGACTAAGAAAGCATTGGAAATCCTCTCTCCATCTATTACTAATAAAAAGATTTTAATAAAACCTAATTTAGTATTACCTATGCGACCTGATACAGGTGCAGTGACAAGACCAGAGGTTATAGAGGGAATAATTAATTTTCTTGGTGAAAATTATAAAATCATAATTGGTGAGAGTTCAGCCGATTATAATACTAAGGAAGCTTTTGAACTTGCAGATTTCAGCAAATTGGAACGAGATAATGTGGAACTTGTAAATTTTGATAACAGAGGTTATTTCAAACTAAATCTTGATGGTAAAGCATGGAAAGAGGCAGAGGTTACAGAGGTTGTAAAAGAAAAATACATAATCTCAGTAGCTCCGCTTAAGGAACACCCGTTTGGTGTAACTCTATCATTAAAAAATATGATGGGAATTATCAAACCAAAGGGGAAATCTCCAAACAAATTATACATTCACAACGGTGTTTCAGAGGAGATATGGGCTGAGAGACTGTGTGACTTGTTAAAAAAAGTAAAGCCGCACCTGTCGGTTATTGACGGGACGACAGGTATGTACGGCTCCCATTTAAATGGTAAATTAAAAAAGCATAACCTAACCATTGTAAGTGAGGATCCTCTAGCTGCAGACATTGTTGGAGCAGAAATACTTGGTAACAAAAATGTAATTTATATCTCAAAGGCATTAGAAAGAAAAATAGGTGAAAAACCTGAGATTGAAAGATTTAATGTTTAAATAATTTTAAAACTACTAAGATACATTTATTTCATCTATTTTATGTATAAAAAGATAATTTGTTAAACATTAAAACATCGGGAATTTTGAAATGTATGGATAGTGAAATAAGGAAAAATATTTTAATGAGATTGTATATATGTGTCATGATAACATTTAACAAACAAAAATCTGAGGGGGAAACATGAAAAAAAGGAAACAATGCAATAAATCTTTGATAATTGAAATATTGATCTTAATTCTTGGAATAAATATTATTTTATCATCTGGCTGTACAGCAATACAAAAGTCTATTTCAATAGATGTGGGTGTATCCTTTGTTGGTAATATTTTATATGTTGGTGGAAACGGTCTAGGAAATTACAGTAATATTCAAGATGCTATTGATAATGCTAGTAATAATAATACAGTATTTGTTTTTGATGATTCATCGCCTTATTATGAAAATCTAATAGTAGATAAATCTATAAATCTTATAGGTGAAAATAAAGTTACTACTATTATAGATGGAAGTAAAAGTAGTGATGTTATTTCTATCTCTTCTGATTCGGTGACAATAACAGGATTTACTATTCAAAACAGCGGAGATAATCAAATGGAACCAGATGCAGGAATACATATTTTTTGTTCTAATTTTAATCGTATCTCAGAAAATGTTATTAAAAATAATCTAGAAGGGATTTTCCTTAAAGCATCATCTAACAATATTATATCTAAAAATATTATTTCAAACAACAATGAGGATGGTATCTTTATATTTGATTGGACTTGTAATAATACGGTTTCTGATAACATTATTTCAAACAATAAAGGTGAAGGTATCAGATCTATTGGAGACTTTGAAAACCATCATCAAAATATCTCGGGAAATACTATCGAAAACAATTTTGGCGGGGGGATTTACATGGTAGGATCGTCTTGGAATCTCATTTTGGAAAATAATATCAAACACAATAATAACGAGGGGATTTGGATAGCAGGATGGTTATCTAACACCATAATAACTGATAATATCATCTCGTACAGCTCATGGGGCATAGACTTAGGTTCCACTGTTAATAACACTTATATCTCTAGAAATATTCTCACAAGAAATTATATTGGAATCTGGATAGACCGTGCATCTTATACAAACATTATAGAAAATAATATTACATATAATATGAACATAGGTCTTTTCATTAAAGGTGGGTCATTCAATAGCGTATGTTTCAACAATTTCATTAAAAACCGCATACATATGTCTTTTTGTTATATTCCTTCAAGCAATCTCAATAACATCTTGAATCGAAATTATTGGGATCGACCTAGGTTTATTCCAAAGCCGATTTTAGGAATAAGGGAACTTTATATCAAAATTAAAGGTGTCTATAAATTGATGATACCAATACCAAGCTTAATCTTCGACTGGCATCCTGCAAAAGAGCCATGTATTATTGGTGATATAGTATGAGTAGGTTTTATGATGGAAAATTTTTAGTAATTGGGATTATCCATATGTTTATTGCAATTGCTGTTGCTATTATTTTCTATTTCAATGAAAGTAATTCCTCTGTTGAAAATGAACTAGTTAGGTTTTGGAGATAAGAACATAGAATCAGTGGAGGGATATATATGGTAAAACTAGTAAAAAAAGAATTAAAAGAGTTAAAGATTCTTTTTGACGATAAAAAAATAGTTATATTAACAAGTATGATTTACTTTTTTGCTTTTAATTATAAGAGATGATAATAAATGAATCCTTTTATTAATCCCTATTTTCTTTTTCAAATTCTTAAAAGCTATCTAATTGATACAAATCGGCTACATAGAATGACCAGTAAAAGCCTGAAAAAATTTCAAGATATCTCAATAAAACAGACAGTAAAGTATGCCTATGATGTTCCTCTTTATAAAAATAAATACAAAGAATGTGATGTCCATCCTGATGATATTAATGGAATAGTTGACTTACAAAAACTCCCATTTATTACAAAGGACGATATCAGAAAGAATTCACCAAATGGTATTATATCACCTTCATTTAATAAAGAAAAAGCTATTGTCGGTTATACTTCTGGAACAACAGGTTCACCCACACAAATCTACGATAACATGTATTCAGCTATCAAATGGTTATGCGGGGGTGTCAGAATAATGAAGGAACATAATATCAATTGGAGGAAAACAAAGATTACAGCAATAACTGATCTTTCTGAAAATAGTATCGAGAGGAAATATATTTATGATGGGATAATTTCTAATTTAAAACCTTTTTTTACGCTTGATAATTTACAGATTTTAGACGCCTTTTATGATCCAAAAAAAACAATAAAGAAAATCAATAGTTTCCAACCTGAATACATTAGCGGCAATCCCGGGATGTTCAAGAAACTAGCTCAGCTTAAAAGAATGGGATATGGTAAAGATATACATCCAAGATGCATGACATCTTCTGGAGCTATATTGGATAATTATTTAAAAAAAAATATCGAAGAAACATTTGAAACCCAGGTTATCGATGCTTATGGTGCTACTGAGGTAGGACCTATAGCTTACCAATGTAAATATGGGATGTATCATATTAATTCAGATCTTATATATCTAGAAGTTACAGATGATAATGGAGAATGTGTTTCACCAGGTAACCTAGGCCATGTAGTTGCTACAAGATTATATGGTAAAGGAACTCCCATCATTAGATATACAGGATTAGATGATTTTATTACAACAACAGATGAAATCTGCGATTGTGGATTAACCAGCAAACTTATTAAAGAGATCCATGGGCGAGAAACTCAATCGATTGTGTTGCCAGATAATAAAATTCTGCTACCTTCTTCGCTTGCAAAATTTTATGGAGAACTCTCTCTTAGGATTGATACAGATAAAATAGATGGCTTCCAACTAATTCAGCAAAGGATAGATAAAATAGAAATAAGAGTGTTAATCGAAAAAGACTTGAGAAACACTGCTCCCTCTATTGAGGAAATATTTTCTGTATTACAAAAACGCTTCAAGGATAAATTTGGATCAAATATTAAGATAAATGTAAAAGAGATAAAAACATATAAACCACAGACACCAAGTATCGTCTCAAAAGTTGATAAAAGCAAAATAAAAAAGAAATTATACATCTAAAAAACACAGTTTAATCATTTAAATATATCTCTAATTGAAAAAAATAGGTCCTCAACCTTCTCAATAATTACTATTTTTCATTCCAGGATTGAATTTTATTTAGATAAAATCATATATGCTTATAGTTCCATAGTACCCAACACTGCTGTTATATTCATCTGCTGGATCTTGCAGTGATATAGGTTCGTCCGTATCTTGTTCAGAGATCTTCTCCTTTTTTAATCTCAAGATATCCTCCTTTTCTAATCCCAGCAACTTTCCAATTTTAAGAAGCTCATTAGGGAGCTCATTGTTAGCATGTTTCATAGAAACATTAAATGTAACATTGGTTTAAAAACTTTTCGTATCTGTATTGTCATGTAACATAGGTAACATTTCTCTAAGGAGAGTACATGTTACCTTTTTTGGATAATTATAGATATTCATTAATGTT
This sequence comes from uncultured Thermoplasmatales archaeon, assembly GCA_964346655.1. Classification (GTDB taxonomy): domain Archaea; phylum Thermoplasmatota; class E2; order DHVEG-1; family DHVEG-1; genus CAYFVP01. The sequence continues at coordinate 45 of CAYFVP010000116.1, read as the reverse complement.
TTTCGACAAATCACACATATACAACTAATGTTACCGATCTCAGTT
>CAYFVP010000115.1:0-2529 GCA_964346655.1 uncultured Thermoplasmatales archaeon | reverse complement strand
ACAATCACAAATCCAGCCAAAACCAGGATCAATTATTGCATCATCAGAAACAACAACAACCCAACCCTTAGAACTAATTTCAACAAATCTTTTTTTCAATTTATTATCAATATTTTTTTTAGTTTTCAAAAAATTTTTAACCTGTTTCTGCATCAAAAGACATTTCCAAAATCTAATAATTTTTTTACACTTATCAAAATGTTTAACGTCTAATTCTATCTGTTTATTAGTTAATTCTTCCCCCCCAATTTTACTGTGGGGGGAAGAATTAACTTTTATCCCTGTTGCATGTAGCAATAAGCTAAAAACATGTTGTATGTTGCTATATCTAATAGAGCGTGTTTCCTTAATTCTAATATGTGTGTATGTGTGTGTATATATATTATATAATAAAGGAAACCCGCTCATTTTTGCTTTTCCTCCTTATAACGACATTTATAATACCAGACATCTTTCATTCGACCACCACGAGGATACTCATTTCCTCTCTCATCAGTGTAAACACCTGTGACACCGACAAGTTCCTCACGTATATCTTTATCAAGGCTTCCCAGGTTCCAAAGTATTTCACATTGAGAAACAACAGCTTTACGACCAAGCCTGGTTAACTCCATTAAATCAGAGATTTTAAACCAATGATCCTTGTCGTTTTTGAAAATATGATAAAGTTTGAATCTAACAGGGTGACTGCTGCTTTTAATAATGTTTTCAATTATGTTTTTAAACCTGTTATCATCATAATTAGAAGCAAGGCTATTCAAAGCCTTGTATAAAACAATTAATTGCTCTGCAAGTCTAGTAGGTACTTCTGTTTCAGCATCATTGCTAAGTTCACCGCTATACCAATCAACAGGTGCTGTGGCTCTGAGAAGTATAAGTTTCTGACAGGAGTTATAAATAAAATTTAGTATATCTTCAGGTATCTCGATATCGTTATTGTATTTATGTGTTTTAATAAAACCATGAATTACTTGTGTTATTTCAGTTCTCATGGTTTTACGTTGACCTATGTTTTTGAATACTCTTGACATCTTAGGAATGTTATCTTTTGGGTTGGCATCAGTATCATAAAGTATTTCACGTGTGCCAAGTTGTTGATGTATATGGTGTTCTTCTTTGATGACACGTGTGACACAAGCGATTATTACAACATGGCAGTTTTTGTATTTTTTTTTGGCACCGCTTCCTGTGTCTTTGTAGATATCACTATCATAAAGTGTTCTAAGTTGACTCCATATCTTTTTTTTTTCATCTTTGTTAAGACTAATTAAACAGGCAAGATCAGAAAACAGTAGTATTGTTTTTTTGTTTGTGAGTTCGCTTCCTAGGTCTTTTATATCTTTACGTCCACTTGCAAAAGTATTAGTGGTGAGTTGATCTATTTTCCTTACAAATGGAAGACCATCTAATGCTCTTACAATCTCGGTTTTGGCATCACCGCTTTTACCAATTATAAATAACCATAGAGGGTTTCCATCATAAAAAAGACTAAGAGCTGCAGCAAGTATGATATCTATACGTTCAGTATTTGGGAAATAAAGCCATTTTTGAATAACCTTATATACCTGTGTCAAAGGTATCACTTTTTTATTTGCCATGGTTGGAACCTTTGACAATCAACAGTTCACCATAGCTCATTTTTTGAAAAATCACTTGAATTTCTATATCTGCAATTAATTGTTTCAATTCATGTATCTTGTTAGGAGTACCTGATACAACAATAGCATAATTGAGTTTTTCAGTAAGGAAATCTTCTTTTTCTTGTTTCATAAAAAAAAAGAACCCCCTTCCTTTACATGTGTTCATCAACTGTTTCTACCCATTGAAGACATTGCCGTATTTTTTTACTTACAGGTATATTAATTCGTTTAAGTTCACTGATGATGATTTTATCAGCATCTTCAAAACTTGGTGCATCTTCAACACCAACTTTTAAACTTTCATATTGTTGAATGTTAATCGTCAGTTGTTTTGTCACTGTTGTCATGGTTCCCTCCATATCTGGATTGACATTTTTTATAAATATCATCAGCAAGGTCTAATGCTTTGTGTGGATCAGGATGATACACTTTTACTTTCCAGTTGGTGCCACGGCTTGTCTGTGTAAGTTCAATAGATGACTCTCCACTGAGTAAGGAGTCAATGTTTTGAAGAAGAAGTCCAGCTTTTTCTTTTTTGCTTGTCATAACTGTTTTTTACTCCTTGGTAAAGACTTTAAAGACTTTCATAGGGTTGCCTTTGTCACTTGGTTGTGTCCCTTCGAAAATAATTTTTATTACTTTGCCGATATCAATTGTTGCCATTAACCTGTCGAGTTGTTTACTTCCAAGTATAACTTTGGGAACTGGATCGTTGTCAACTGTGATTTTATATATTCCACAATCGTTATATTTATGTGAAATGCTTTTGTCGATAAGTATTCCTGTTATAGAGTCACTTGGTTCAAGTTTTACAACTTCACCGTCGCTGTGTTCTGTCCAACCATTATTATTTTCAAAATCACTAACAGATTGACTCTGTTGAGCTTGA
>CAYFVP010000114.1:0-6130 GCA_964346655.1 uncultured Thermoplasmatales archaeon | reverse complement strand
GCTGGATTAGGTTTAGGAGTATATCTTGGAATATTATTTCTTCTAAAAGAATTTAATAAACAAGATCTACATTTTTATCTAAATATTTTACATCCTAAAGAAATGATTAAATATATATCCTCAGAGCTTAAGAATAAGCCAAAAAAATCTCAATAGCTTTAAAAAAAGAGTTTACCAACCTTCCCTTCTTAATTTATATTCATACAGATTTTCATCCATCTGATTAAGCCAGGATTTTTTATCTAACATTTTTGAGAATAATGATTGAATAATAAGTATCCAACTAGAAAAAAAGTTAAATCTCATCCTTCTTCACAACACCCAACTTGATAATTAAAAATCTACTATTTAGATTTGTTGAAAAATTTAAGTGTTATGTGTTTATTTTAATTTGTAAATTTTATTATTACTATGAATATATTATTATAATAATCATTTAAAAATAAAAAATGCTTATACTATAGGATTTATATAATAAAGATGATAAAATCTATTTGGACAATATAAAAATTCGAGTAATTTCAACTTAAAATAAGGCAATATTTATTACAACAAAAAAATTAATGATTTATTGATTATGGAAACAATACTTCACATTGGTACACAAAGAACCGGAACTACCTTTCTTCAACATGATGTATTTCCCTTTATAAAAGAAATAAATTATGTTGATTATTACTGGGGAGATAATATTTTAGTAAGAAACTCAGAAATTAAAAATATATTGAAAAATATAGAAAATATTGATAATGATACTATTAACAGAAAAATTTTAAGTATATTAAAAAAAGATAAAATCAACTTAATTTCAGAGGAAAATATATATTGTGAGATGTTTTCAAAAGAAGATAAAAGAATTGAAAAAATTAAAAGAATAAAAGATATTTTTCCAAATGCAAAAATAATTTTTGGAACCAGAAATAGAGATGAATTATTAGTTTCATGGTACATAAAATATGTTATGGATGGTGGCATAGAACTTTTTGATAATTATTTAAATAAAACATTAAATAATGAAAAATTTAACTTTGAACCATACATTAAGAATTTGTATAAATTGTTTGGAAAAAATAATGTTTTTATCTATAAATTTGAAGATTTAAGACAGGATGTAAATAGCTTTGTAAAACAAATATGTAATTTTATTGGAGTTGAAATGCCTGTTATTAATGCTACTAAAAAAAGGAATGTTTCCTATTCAATAAATCAGTTAAAATTGACCCTGTTTTTAAACAGGTTTTTTAAAACATCTCATAATCCAAAGGGATTGATACCTCTCAATCTTTATTATATTCCCCATTTATTTCTTTTTAATCAAGAATTTTTTCAAGGATTACCAAGAAGAAAAATAGATATAGAAAAATTAAAAAAAATTAAGATTTAAAAAAGTTAATTATATGAATTTGCAAATTTTTAAAAATTAATAAGATAGCTTTTTTATTAATCTTAGTATGTAGGTTTTAAAAAAAGGGCCTGTAGCCTAGACTGGATAGGGCGATAGCCTCCTAAGCTATAGATCGCGGGTTCGAATCCCGCCAGGTCCGTCTCTTGCTACTCCTGTTGGTTCCATTCGAAACCGAGGTTTTTTTGCCTCTTTTTGATTTCAAGCTATTTTTCTGATCCACTTCAAAATGGAATTTCAGAATAGCTCGGATCCAGTCGTATGGTGCTCTGCCCATATAATTTATGGCATGGTCAACATACCCTTGGGTTGTGGCCAATTTGTCATGGCCTAATCTTTTTTGTACATCCCATATATCCCATCTTTTGGTTTCTATCTTACTTTTTATTAGATAAGCTGTTGCGCACCAGTGGCGCATTTTGTATAGGTGGAAATCAGGACATAATGGTTTTACATACCTGGCGATGAACTTTCTTAGATAAGGTACTGTGAACGGTTTACCATTGGGTTGAATATAGAGAAAATCACCAGATAAACCATTTGCCACTTTCGGCCTCCATTGTTTGATCCAATTTTTCATGCTCTTACGTCGTGAACTAAGCATTGCATTTTCATCAAGGAAAACCTGCCGCTTCTGTCCATCTTTCTTTGGTTCCTCTATAATAAGATAGCCTCTATCTGGGTGTACATCACTAATTTTCTGGATTGCAATTTCACTAGGTCTCCAACCGATTAAAAATCCATGCATCAATATGTATTGAATCAAAGCATTTGTGTATTTGTCCTTAGAATATTTTTGATGTATCATCTTGTAAACTTCGACTGGTTCTGGAATTATTAACAATTTTCTCTTAGGTGGTTTTGGTGGGACATAACCCCAGGCTTTGGCATCAACACCAAAGGCTTTTGCAATCATAGAAATCACTTTCCAGTCGTTGATAACTGACCATGGTGTTGCATTTTCTTCATACTCCCGATATTCAAGATAACCAATAGCACTTTCTGGTGTCAACTTAAGCCAGTTTATTGGTTTAACAGGGTGGTTACTGATCCTTCTAGCAGCGGATGTCCTCCTTGTTATAGTATTTTCAGCTTTTCTTCTTTTTTTCCACCAGTTAAATAATGCAGTGAACAAGTCTTCCTGATTTTTGTAGTCCTCAGGATACAGGATATAGGGGTTCTTATAATTTCCAGCATCTTTTTTTCCTACATGGCCAAGTTCACCCATTACCTCCCCATCCACTTTGGGGTTGGTTTGGTTGATGGTTTGGCCTAATTTTTTTAATATTTTCCATTTTTTATGTTTGCCTCCTGCAACTCCATTAAGGAGTGCAGAAGACCCATGGTTATCATGATTTAAATTATTTATTCTAAAAAAATAAAAGGAATGATTAGAGATACATCATTCCTCCTTCATTTTTTGGTTCATCCTTGTCTGGTAATTTCCTTTCAGATTGATCTGCAGTTGTTGTATCTGTATGTTTATGGTTCTTTTTTATACGTCTGATTATCTCTTGATTAACATCTTGATATATCCAGTGTTTCATAATTTCATATAGATGTGTTTCCCCAAAGTCACCTAAATGACGACTAACGCCTCCTAGAATCTTCCCAAGTAGTTCAGTGGAGAAATTAAATAAGACTTGTTTATCTAGTTTCGCTTCATATTCATTGTCGCTTATAAATTCCTGAATTGTAATTTTTAGGAAGTCTTTTCTTATATTATTTGTCAGTTTCCATTCTTTTTTTATCTTCGAATATATCTTTTCTTTTTCCTCATCAAATCCTTTATTTTTTCGTTCCATGAAATTACTCTTATTTGTTTCATTGCCTTTATTTAGCTTAAGATGAATTTTTATCAAGAAGATTCATCGCTTTTATTAGCTTCAAGATGAATTTTTAAATTATAAGATATAATTTTTGATGAATTGCTAAAGTAACATAATTACTAATTTTATCTTTTATATCGAATTTAAATACTTTACCATTTCACATAATTTATGGCAAAGAAGAAGCATTCAAATCAGGATTTATTGAATAAGATAGTTGAATTTAGCGATGAACTTACTGATGAGTACTACAAAAACAAATCTGTTCCACCTTTGTTTCGTACTAGAATTGCACCTACATACACAGAAATGAAAGAGGCAGAAAAATATCCAAATCCTGAATTATACGTAAAACGTTTTGGTAGTTGGAAGCTGGCTAAATACTTAGCCGGAGTGGAAGATTTTAATTCGTTATCAACCGACGAATACATTGATATGCTAACTGAAAAAACTATGTTCTCTAGAGAATTTATTGCAAACCTTTTTTATGGATTACATAAACATAAGACAAAGAAAAAAATCGAAAATAATATAGCTGGTAACAGCTAAAGTTCGTTATATTTGTCTACAAATGATTTTGCCTTGTCCTTGCCAAGTTTACTTAGGGTGTATTTAATTACTTCTTTGCGTTTCTTAGTTTTTATTACCAATCCTTTGTCTTTTAATCTATCAAAGGAATCATAAAGGCTTTTCCAATTATGACCTTCCAAGGGGGCGCCGCTTTGGCAAAGCTCTATCATTTTCCTTTTTTGAATTTCCCCTAATTTGTATAACCAATACAACAGCCTTTTCTGAAAAGAAGTAAGTTTAGGGTAATTTGGAGAATATTGATGAAGCTTACTACCAATCCCTCTAAGTAGTGTGATTATTTCTTTATGATCTCTAAATATGGTTTTTGTTTGAAAAGAAATGTCTTTACTAAATTCATTAACTTCCTTATCCAAAAATTCCATAAGATTAGTTGAAGAGGTTTTATTTATTCTACCAAGCAATAAATGTAATACTTTAAGACCCTCCTCAGTTAGTAACAGATTCTCTTCTTTGGTTTCAATTAACCCCTGCTTTTTAAGTTCAAATACGGAATTTTCATATATTGGGTTGTATATATGAATGCCCATTGCAAAACTTTTTGGATCTTGTTCTGCTGGTGGGAATAAGGCTAAATTTTCTAGTGTTTGAAGGGTGAGATTATAGACAATGTTTGATTGGATTTCCTTTATTTTATGTCTCTGGGAATATTTGTAAAGAGAGAATATAATAAGAGGTGAAAATATTGAATCATCCATTGAAATTTCTGAAGCAATTCTTTCCTTCATTTTAATACAGTACTCAAGTAATGAGACTTTTTATTATAAAGATTTTTAAGAAAATAATGTAAATGAACAAAATAATTTCCTTTTAATGGATAAATCTTCAGCATTTAAATTTGTAATTAATTATGGATTGCACGTTTTAATCTCTCTGGGCTTAACCCTTCTTTCATTAACTCATCATAGGGGAAATCCTTTGTTTCTTGATACAATTTTTTAGCCTTTTGTAAACCAGGATGCTTTACACATTCTTTGCAATCGGAGGAACAGAAAGAAGCGTTGTTCTCAAAGCAGTTTATAAGGTCCTTGCCTTCTTTCATGCTTTTTAAATATTGATATTTTAATATGTTCAGGTGCATGTAATTTTCTAATTCTTTATGTTTGTCTGTTATTCGATGTTTGCAGGAATATATTTTACCTGATTTTTTGTCACTTAAAAACCAGAAGGTAGGGAATTCCTGCTTTGTGATATCTTTAAGAATTTTCAAGAATTTTTCACCTTGAGCATGAAGAGCTCTTCTCATCCTATCAGGCATTAGTTTTTCATTGGTAGAAAGTGCATTAAAACATTCAATGAAATAGGCGGTCTGATCTTCTATCAGGTCTACCTCATGGCCACATATGTTTGCTATACGCAATGCCATATCATTTGGATCTACACCTCTTCTAGATATTGCCTTTTTTACCTTGTCAATAGAATTCACAGCGACCTCAATCATTTCAATAAAACGGGCAGTAGGGTTGTTAAATGCTGGATCTTTCGATGCCGCTGCTATCCCTTCTTTTATAACTTGCTCCTTTAATTTTTTCAAGCTTTCAAAGGTTTTTGGTTCCTCCTTAGGATGATATGTTTTTATTGATGACGCATACATGGCCATACCTGCCAGAAGTTGCCAGCCTTTTTTGGTTCCAAGATTATCCAGTATGCATTCTGATAAACTTGTTAAATCCTTGACCAGTTTCATTTTTGAGCTATTGGCCACGATCAAATCGCTGATAACCTCTCTAAGCTTCATATCTTCTGTACCCTTTTTCAAAGTCAAAAGATAAGCATTAGCTATTGTTTCTTGTAGGGGAACCCACATGCTATAGATGTGGTTATAAACCTCATTTTGTGCAATTAAATCCGTAGTATCCATCTTTAACTGTTTAGCCCCATCTTCGGTTTTAACAAAATCTGAATTACAAATATGCAACATTTTATTAAATCCCATAGAGGAAAAGAAATTTTTCACGAATAAGTAAGTCCAAAATGAAGATTTTTTCGTTAAAAAGGCATGACCGGAAAATTCATGTTTATGTGTTGCTGTTTCTAAAGGAGTAGTTATTCCAAACAATTCCTTTTCTGGGTACTCAAATTTAAATCCTTTCGTATCTACTAGTAAGGCTACGCTGTCTATATGGGGTGTATATTTTCCTAAAACAAATTCTTTACCTTCAGGACCTACTTTATGTGGGGCACTAAAGGATTTCATAGGATCCAAATAAGAATCAAAGACATCTTCTATTTTTTAATTCCCCCAGATAATATTGAATTAGTAAAACAGGAATTAACATTTAAGCTTTACAATCCACTGGTGTTAACTATT
>CAYFVP010000113.1:0-13537 GCA_964346655.1 uncultured Thermoplasmatales archaeon | reverse complement strand
AGCTATTGGTTCAAGGTGTCAACGATTGAAACGATGGGTGTTTCATCAGTTGATGAAGATATCGAAAGAGCATTGTTTTCTTCAGTCAATATGAAAACTGCAAAAGTTTTGTTAATTTTTGAAAATCATATTAATTATTAATAAGTTTTAATCGAGGAAACCAATCATAATTTCTCCATGGGATTTCACGGAAATTAATGGTTCCCTTAATTTTTCTTGGTAAGATTCTTTCCCAATCATTCCAGTAGTTTCTTCTCCATTTATTAAAAAATGAATTTGTAAAATATGCCTGAATAGTATTATTAATAAAATTATTGTTTTGTATTAGGTTTTTATTTGAGTTTTCTATTCTAATACCTTCTTTGTTTTCTTCAATGTTATTATTTTTTATCAATCCATTATTCGATGAACCTCTAAAATAAATTCCGTATTCATCATTATTTTTTATGAAATTATCAGTTATTTTTCCATAAAAAGAGCGTATACATTCAATTCCATGACCTTTATTATTTATAATAACATTATCTTTAATATAATTATTATTTGACCAATGTGAATAAATACCTTGATTATTATTTTGTATGAGATTATCTTTAACATTAGAATCTGAATCTTGATTGGCATAATTTAAAAAGATACCTATCTGATTATCTTGAATAACATTATTTATAATTTTTACATATAAATCAAGAGTTAATGTTTTTATTCCTGCATCAAACTCAGATTTTCCACTATTTTGAACGGTAAACCCAGAAATTCTAACAGAAGGAGCAGATATTTCTATTACATGGCCTTTATTGTTTCCATCAATAATTGTTTTAATTCTATTTTCTCCGTCCAAATTAATAGTCTTATTAATAATTAAATTTTCATTATATGTACCATTTCTGACAAATATTGTATATCCAACATAAGCTGTATTAATAGCATCTTGTATTTTATTATAGGGATATTCCTTTGAACCATTCCAAGGTCCTTGCGTGTTATCATCATGGACATATAGAATTGGAAATTTACCGTATGCATTTGTTAATAAGAATGATTTTTTTTCTATTTCACATTCACCATATGCGATATTAAACCAACCATTATCTTGATATTTAACTCCCCAGCTGTTTTTAACAATCCAATATCCTGGATTATCATTATATCCAACAATTGTTACATAATGAGGACCTTGTGACTTACCCCATCTATGTCGATATATTCCTTTTTTATGATAAATAAAATCTTTATAAACATGAAAATATGTGGGAACAGGACCATTTTCAATTAGTGCTTTTTTTATAGCAATCGGATCTTCAGGTAAATAGCTCCAATTTGATATTTTTACGGTTCTATTTTTCCAATCAGGGCATGTTGTGTTTAGTGGATATTGATATAAATCATTTGTATAGGGCCAGCAAGCTTCATCTGGAATTCCATAATCAACAAGAAACTGTGTATTATTTTCAGGATATGAACCCCAGTCAAGATTTCCATTACTATAAAAAAATAAATGAGCCTCAGAAAGATCACATCCAAACGGATAGCCAACCTTAATTTGGACCATTGTTTCTAAAGCGCCAACAATTGCAAATGTTTCACAGCTTGGAATAGGGCCTTGGTTTCTTATTGGAGTGGTAAAATCAACACCATCAATATCACGCCAACTAAAATATGATGGTAGGCCATTATCAATTTGTTCTATATCCATTTTTTTTAAATTATTAATACTTGTAATATAATGTGCATTTGTTGATGATATCATTGTTGAAAATAAAAATAGTATTATAATTGCACATAAATATATTTTCTTCTTATTCATTTATCCACCTTATTTTATTTTATAATATTAATATATTATAGATATAACTAAAAATAATTTAAATATTTTTATAGTATTATCAAAAATACATATACAAAAATTATTTAATTTCATTAGGACAGTTCAAATCTACTGATTCATAAACAAAATTTAGTTGCCAATAAGATTATTTTTACAAAAAAATCTTTTTCTTTTTATTTACGAAAAAACGCTTGATATTAATTTTCAAATTCAGGCAACATTTGTACAAAAACTATTATATATTAATTAATATAAAAATAAGTCGTTAATTATGATAGTAATTGGGTTGTTATCAACTAAACAGGAGGTAGAAGAAATCAAATATATTGCAAAAGTGTGCGATGTAGAAGACAGAATTCGTTTTGTGGTAAGAATGCAAAAGTTAAGAGAAATTCTAAAAAAAGAACAATCCCAATAAAAGAAGTAAATTTAAAAATAATTTTTGGTTTCAATTGAATTGGTGAAATAGATTACTATTTTAATTATTGCATCAAGTATAGATCCTGCAAGTGTGAACATCAAAAAAGAAATTTTAAAACAATCTCAATGGGTAGAAATTGGTACATTTTTAGATAATCCAGTTTTTAGAAATAAAAAAATGGAAGAAATAATAATTGTTACAATTAATGATAGAAAGATTAATCATGAAAATTTAGATAAAGAAGCCGAAGAAAAACTCAATATAAAATTCAAACATGCAATTTTTATATCACGCCATACAAGTAAAACAGGGAATCCTACACTTACAACACATCCAATCGGTAATTATGCAAAAGCTGAATTTGGAGGAGAAAAAGAAACACTTGTTAAATCCTCCCCAAGATTAATGACAAAGCTACTAAGCATTTTAAAAACAAATGCTAAATCTGCCAATTTATACCATAAGGTGTGTTTTGAAGTTACCCATCACGGTCCCTTTCTGAGTATTCCCACATTATTTGTTGAAGTTGGAAGCAATGAAGAAGAATGGAAAAAAATAGAACCTGCAAAAATTGTAGCTAAATCTGTAATTGAACTTTTAGAATTATTTTATCAAAAAGATCCTTTTTTTGATGAAGCCCCTGTATTAATTGGAGTCGGTGGTGGTCATTATGCACCTAGATTTACAGATGTTGCCTTAGAAAAAAATGTTGCCTTCGGCCATATGATACCAATGTATCATATTAAAGCAGGAAACATTAATGAAAAAATGATTGAAGAAGCATTAAAAAAAACACCAGATGTAAAAGGTGTATACATACACAAAAAGTCTATGAAAAAATCACAGGTAACTGAATATAAAAACTGGTTTCAAAACCGGGGAATTAAGATTTTTTCAAGTAAAGAATTAAAAAATCTATAAAGATGCGTTAGCTAAGGTGTGAGCAAGTCTTACGGGCTCTGGTATTTTAAATCTACTTAAGTGTTTCACAATTTCTAAAGAGGTATCAAAAGAAATTTTATTCCCAGGTGAAACATAAATAGGATTTTTTATTTTACTAGATGAATAAAAGCAATATCCTCTATTTTCGCCATTTATACTTACAATTTTATTTTTAATCTCTCCATATAACAATCTTTTTGCAATACCAATACTTGATATATTAAAGGTAATACCTGCATGAGAAGCAAGGCCTATTCCATAAGGGTGTAAAATCCCATTTCCGTCAAACATAGAAACCGTAGGCTTTGTTTTTATTTCATTTATTAGTTTTTTAATAACTGGTAACTCCCTATACGCAAGATAAGTTGAAATATAAGGAAAATCTGTTTTTGAATATGTAATTTTTTCTTCAACAACTTCTTTTGTTTTATAATCAATTATAACACATGCTGCACATGCTTTTTCAAATTCACTTTTGGGATAAGCAACATCAATTCCTGCAATTGTTTCAATATTTTTAAATGAATCTTTTAATATCACCTTTTTACTTAAATTAATCTGTTCTTTCCTTAATATTTTTAGGGGGTAATTTGTTTTAAAATCATCAAAAAAAACACTTTCAAAATCAACAATATGTCCCTCTTTAACAAAAATTCTATCCTCGCTTAATCTTCTAATTTTATTTTTTATTCCTAATCCAAAACCACCAAGTCTTCCATCAGAGTGAACGATTTTATAACATGGCATATTATCAGCATCAGGATTCTGATTCATCATCCGTCCAACAGCTCGTGAAGCAACAACATCTCCAAGTGCATTTGCAACAGCTCCATAAGATGATATTTGACCATCTGGAATCTGTCTAACTAAATCATAGGTATATTCAAAAAGGTTCATAAGTTGAGATAGTTTACACCCCCTAAATATTTTTCTTTGGAAATAGATTATATGAATAAAATAAAATTTCTTGGAACTGCAGGTGCACGTTTTGTTGTAACAACGCAATTACGAAAATCTGGTGGCATCTGGTTAAGCCTTGATGATACAAATATTCTTATTGATCCAGGCCCGGGTTCTCTTATTAGATGCTTATCAAGTAAACCTAAACTAAATCCAATGGATTTAGATGGAATTTTACTTTCACATCGTCATCTTGATCATTCTAATGATATCAACATTATTATTGAGGCAATGACAAATGGAGGTTTTAAGAAAAAAGGTATAGTTTTTGCACCAATTGATGCATTAAAAGATGATCCTGTTATTTTAAAATATGTCAGAAATTATGTTGAAAAAATTGAAATATTGAAAGAAAAGGGAACTTACAAGATTGGAAATATATCATTTTCTACACCAGTTAAGCATGATCATGGAGTTGAAACATATGGGTTTAACATTTATGGAAAAAATCAATCGTTATCAATTATTACAGATACAAAATATTTTCAAGGTCTTGAATCCTATTATAAAGAAAATATTTTAATTATTAATATTGTTCTTTTTGAAGGTAGGAATTATATTAATCATTTATCTTTAGATGATGTAGAAAAGATAATTTCAACAAATAAACCAAAACTTGCAATAATTACACATTTTGGTATGACAATTATAAAATCAAAACCATGGGAAATTGCTGATAAATTGTCCATAAAAACTAGGGTAAAAGTGATTGCAGCAGGTGATGGTATGGAGTTAGATTTAGACAAATGCTAACAATTTATTTAGAAATATTTTATATATTTTAAAAGTAAATTATCTAAATTCAATAATAAAAAAGTTTATCAATAAAAACGTTTATCATGTTTTAGAAATGAATAAATATCGCTTTATATCGTTAGTAGCTGTACTGCTGGTTGTTGTTAGTTTATGTGGATGCTTTCAAAGTGAGGAGCAAAATGTTAAACTAAATAGTGAGGAAAAAAGATTTTTAGGATCTTGGGCAAATACATCTCAATATCAAGGAAAAACCTTTACTATAACTTACAAATTTTTACAAGATAAAACATATGAAGTTACTGCTGAATCTGAAACTGATTCAGTAAGTTATAACGGCACTTGGAAAACTAAGGATAATCAATTAATCATTGCAATTGAGGGGCGAACCCAAAAAGGCGATTATCAATTTTTAAACAATGATAAAGTGCTAATTATTACTGATGCAAATACTGGAAATAATACTGTATTATTGAAACAATAAAAAATCATAAAAAGATTTAAAAGAATAAAAATATTATATATTTAATTGATTTAAAATGAAAAAACACATAATGATTATAGTAATTACTGTTCTATTTATTAGTATTGGATTAAGTGGATGTACTCAAAGAAAAAACACAAAAGTTCTAACTGATGAAGATTATATTATTGGAACCTGGATAAATCATACTTTAATAGGACAAGATGTAAAAACTGTAATTTATGTTTTTTCATCAGATAAAACCTATGAAATATCAGGTAAATTTCAAGACCTTGATCAAAAAACAAATGGTACTTGGGAATTTTCAAATAACAAATTAATTTTTTATAGTAAAGATCAAGAACAAATCTGTGATTATGTATATTCAAATAATTATAATACTCTTACAATAACAGATCCACAAAATCGTATAATGGAAATAACAAAACAATAATAAAATTATTTTAAAATTATTTCTTTTTCCTCAACAATTTTTGCCCTTCCACCAACCTTTACAGCATCACCGGATACATCAACTAAAACTCTTCCAGATCTACCTATTATATCTCCTTGTTCACAAACAAAATTTTTTCCCTTTACAATATTATTTTTTACCAAATAGCAACATAAAGCACCGTTGGCAGTTCCAGTAACAGGATCTTCATTTACTCCATAGATCGGTGGAAAATTTCTTGAATGGTACAATGAATTTGGATCTATTGTATCAAAAGTAAAAAGATGAAAGCTACCAACATCTAGTTTTTTACATATTTTTTTGATTTTTTCAAAATTTGGTTTTATTGATTTTAGTGTGTTAAAAGAGTTAATGCAAATTGGTAATGTAAATAGCCCTGTTGATACAATTTGATTTGGAAGTGAATCATCTATATCATTTTTTGATATCTTTAATGAATCAGCTATTTCTAATGTATTTAAATATATATCTTTTAATATAGCTTTTTTTTGCGCCATCATAACTCGCTCAAGCTTTTCATTGTTTGAATATTCAATATAAACTGGTAATATTCCAGCCTTTGTTTCTTGAGTAACAACAGTATTTTTAGCTCCTTTAAAGAATCCTTCTAATGCCATGGTAAAAAATGTAGCAATTGTTGCATGTCCACATAGATCTACCTCAATTTCTGGTGTGAAAAATATATTTTTATAGTCCGCCTTTTTACTTGGAAAAACAAAGGCTGTTTCAGATACTTTCATTTTTTTTGAAATAAAAGCCATTTGGTTGTCAGTTAAATTTGGAGAATTTAATACTACACCTGCAGGATTGCCACCATCTATTTTATCAGTAAAAGCATTGACTCTTTTTACAATAATCCTCATAGATATCCAATGTTATCAATTTGATAAACATTTAATAGCTTTATTATTTCATTTCTTGAAACAAATCCTTTCTCTTTAGACTTTGCATAGTTAAGAACATTTATAACATCAGAATTACTAGATTCAAGATTCATCTTTTTTAAATTATATATTATTGTTTCTTTCCCAGTCATTTTATCTATAACAAAATCTCTTTTTTTGCCAATTAATTCTGCAGGGAATGCTTCATAAAATCTCGGATCTTTCAAAATAGCAGATACATGTAGTCCAGCTTTGTGAATAAATGCATTTTTTCCAATAATCGGAGTAATTGGTGAAATATTGATTCCAGATATTTGTTCAACATAATTTGAAATCTCGGGAATTAACTCCAATTTCCAATTATTTTTAATTTTATATATACAATTAAGTGCTAAACAAACTTCAGATAAAGATGCAATGCCAGTTCTTTCACCTAAACCATTGACAGTCACATCAATCGTACTTGCTCCACCTTCGAATGCTGCCAGAGAGTTTGCTGTTGCTAGTCCCAAATCATTATGACAATGTACATTTAATTTACTTCCAAGATCAGATTTTAGTTTAACAATAAAATTATACATTTTTATAGGAGTCATAATACCAACGGTATCTGCAATACTGATTCTATCTGCACCTGCTAGAGTTGCTTTTCTAGCTACTTTAATTATTGATGTATAATCAGTTCTTGTTGCATCCTCTAGTGTGTATCTTACTTTCAAACCATGACTTTTTGCATATTCAATTGAATTGGTAATTATTTTTATTGCTTTATCCAGCTTTATTTTAAAATATTTTTTAAGTCGTTCTTTTGAAACACAGAAGAAAATACCCACCCAGTCAACATCACAACTTCTTGCAATATCAATATCATCTATTTTTGCTCGACAGTGTGCTAATATCTCGGCATTTAAACCTTGTTTTGTTATTTGTCTTAATCCATAATATATATCACTTGATACTTTTGGATGACCCGCTTCAATTATATTTACCCCAAATTCATCTACCAAACAAGCAATCTTTAATCTATCTTCTTTTCCAAAGGTAACACCTGGAGTTTGCTCTCCTTCTCTAAGTGTAGTATCAAGTATTTCAACCATTTTTTATTCACTATTCCTCAGATTGTTCTAATTGTTGAGCAACTATGGAGTTATCAACAATTTCTAAGTCGATTCCATAACATGGACAGTCATTAATTCTACCTTGATCATAGTACGATATGTAAATAGTGGTTCCACATACAATATATCTTAACATAATATCGTGATAATAAAAACAATAAATTATATAAATACTTAATGTGATTATAATCACATATTATTGAGGTGTTGATTATAGTAACAGTAAGCAATATCGTACAAAAACTAGTAGATGACAGAGTTTTTATTCAAGAATCAATGTATAAAGATATCATTTCATATGCATTACTTGCAAAACAATTAAAACAAGATGTTCAGAATCTTTTAGGAAAACAAGTAAAAAAACATGCAATTGAAATGGCACTAAGAAGGTACTCTGAAAAAATAAAGCAAAACCACAAGAATATATCATTTGATTATTCATCAGATATTATTATGAAAACCCAAATCTGTGATATCTCAGTTCATAAAACTCCCTCTCTTGTAACACTAATTAAAAATATGTATGATATAGTTGATTTTGAAAAAGGAGATATCTTAAATATTATACAAGGAAACTTTGAAATAAGTATTATAACAAACAAACGTAATAAAAAGAAATTTCTAGATTTGCTGAAAAACGAAAAAATACAAAATATAGAAGATAATCTTATTTCATTATCTATGACCTTTTCAAAAGATTTTTTATATACTCCGGGAGTCATCTTTAATATAATTCGTAATATTGCATGGAATAATATAAACATCTTTGAAATTGTTTCAACAAAAACTGAACTTACATTTATACTTCATAAAAAAGATGCAATGAAAGGATATAATGCACTTGAAAAACTAATACAACCCTAGTAATTTATCGTCTATGATTCCACTCTTCAGCTGAAAAACATTCTTTTTCATAGAGTTTTGCAAGTTCAATTTCATCTTTAGATAATTTGCCCTCAATCAAATTTATATTAAATTCTTCTTCAAAACCCTTTTTCATAGCATCTGCAACATCATTAAAACTAACGTTATTTCCTAAAACATGTTTTATTGAAGTAACTCTTTTTCTCACATCTTCAATTAGTTTATCTTTAATTTTTTCATTTGGAACTTTTAAAAGAGAAAACATTTTCTCAACATCCACATCCATAAGAATTGTTCCATGCTGAAGCACAGTTTTTAATTTTCTTGTTTGAGCGTTTCCTGAAATCTTTTTATGATTGGAAAGAATATCATTTATTGGGAAATAATTACTATCAATACCTAATTGTTTTAAACCCTTCATAATAGCACTGCAAATACGGCCATAGCTATCAATAATATTTTTTGGAATTTGTGGATGAGACTCAGGTATCACTATGCTATAAGTTAGTTCATTATCATGAAAAACAGCTCCACCACCAGTAATTCTTCTTACACAGTCAACACCAAGTTTTTTACAGACATTTAAGTCAACTTCATCTTCTAAACTTTGAAAATATCCAATTGAAATGGCAGGTGGTTTCCAACTAAAAAATCTAACAGTTGGAGGAATTAATCCTTTGCTGTTTGCAACAAGAACAGCTCTATCAATAGCCATATTTGAAAAAGCTGTATTATTTTCTGTAATTAACAACCTCCATTGTTCACTCATTTTAAACACCTAAAAATTCCTTCCACCAGTCCTTCTGAATTAAGGCCAATAAATTCAATATTTTTTTTCTCAATAATAGATTCTATTTTAGAAAGCAGTGTTTCTTTTTTTAATAAAGTATTTTCTAATCCATTTTCCAAAAACTCAATTGATTCCTCAGGATACGCAAAAAAATCACCAGTAATACAAATTTTATTAATAGAATTGTTTTTTTCATTATAATCAATAAAAATCTTTAGTAATTTACCATTTGGAACTTTATAAACAGATTTTGACTGCATTCAAATGGTGGATTCAGTTTCTAATATTAAATAATTACTTTTTCTGCATGATAAGAGCTTCTAACAAGTGGTCCTGACTCAACATGTTTAAAACCCAACTGTAATCCAATCTCATTAAATTTGTTGAATTCATCTGGTGTATAATATTTTTTAATTTCAGCATGATTTTTTGAAGGTTGAAGGTATTGGCCAATTGTTAAAAAATCAACATTAACATTTCTTAAATCCTTCATTGTAGCAATAATTTGATTTTTATTTTCTCCCAATCCAACCATGAAACCAGATTTTGTTTTTGTTTGACTATTAATTTCTTTAATATTTTTTAAAACCTTAATACTTCTGAAATAATTGCCCTCTGGTCTTATTTCAGGAAACAGTTCTTTGACTACTTCAATATTATGATTAAAAACATCTGGCTTTGCGTTAATAATAGTTCTAATTGATTCTATTTCTCCTTTGAAATCGGGAATTAACACTTCTACTTTACAACTTATGTTAATATTTTTGATTGCCTTAACTGTTTTAAAAAAAACATGTGCACCACCATCCTCCAAATCATCCCTTGTAACAGAAGTAATTACTACATATTTAAGGCCCAATTGTTTAACACTTTCAGCAACATCCTTTGGTTCTGCGGGATTTATCGGAGAAGGTTTACCATGTTTAACATTACAATATCTGCAATTTCTGGTACATATATCACCTAGAATTAAAAAAACTGCAGTTCCAGAACCAAAACACTCTGCAATATTTGGACATTTAGCTTCCTGGCAAATTGTATGTAACTTAGCATTTCTTAAAAGAGATATCATCTTAGTGTAATTTTCTCCGCCACCAATTCGAACTTTAAGCCAATCAGGATGACGTCTCATTTAATCAAACACCCATTTTACAATTAATTTATATAGTTTACTTTATAAAAGGAGAAATTAAGATAAAATTCGTTAACAGATATAACATACTAATATCAACTAATTTTTATATTTAAAATTACCCATTTTTTAGTAGAATTACAAACATCTATAAGAAAAACAAAATAAAATAATTTTTTAAATACACACAGGTTTAAATAGCAAACAAATGTTTTAAATTTTATAAGTTGAGGGGATATTTATGACAATAGAAGAGGAACCAGAAAAATATAGAAAGATGTTTGAAGGTGTAGATTTAAGGAAAGACCCACAACTTGAAATGCAAAAACTGGTAATAGACCTTTTAATAGAAATCAGAAACAAACTTGATGAATTACTAGAAAAATAATTTTTTATTAATTAAATGAAAAAAAAGGAAAGTAGAATTAAGACCCCTTTGCTTAAAATGTTCATTTTTGTTAACATGGAAATTTAATTATTTTTTTACATAATTAAATGTTATCCCATCAGTTGTTAAAGATAATTTTGTATTATTATCACTAAAAGAGAAGGTATATACTATTCTTCCACCAGTATTAATATCAATTACTAATTTACCTTCTTTTACTTCCCAAGTTCCTATTGAACATTCACCATCAGAAAAAAAAGTTAATTCACCTCCACTTACTGACTCCCATGTTCCTACAAATCTCTGATCTCTGTTTTCAGAACATCCACTCAAACAAACAACAATCAAAAGAATGGCAACTGCAAATAGTATTAATTGTTTTTTCATTTTTTCCTCCCCGATATTCAAATTCAAAACAGTTAATAGTTTATAAACTTCTCTTTAAGGTACTGTATCATTAAGAATTGTCCCAAGTGGGTTGTTACATTTGGGTTGGTGAATCATTCAACTATCACCATGTAATTGTTTTCTCTGAATAAACCATGCTCTGTCAGGTTTTATAGCAAGTACATCAATAGGACCACCAACAGTTTTTGGTCTTGGAAAAAATTTCATAGTATCTATCGTGACTTTAATTGCATAAATAGTAAAATCAATTGCATCTTGTAAGGTAAAGTATTGATATGCTATATCAAAATGAGGGAGAAGCAAATATCTAATTCTATTTCCTTGTTGTTGCCTTAAAAAAACTGGTTTGATTAAACGCGTAAAAATATCATTTTCGCCTCCCCATCCTGCACCACATTGACCAATAACATTTTTACGATTATTACTATTATTATGAACATCAATTTCATAAACATGTTGTTGTGGAATCCCATTTGCATCATTTTCATATCCTGCTACATGAAATTTAACTCGTGGTGGGCTAGGTATTCTCCGAAAGTAAATTAAAATATCATTAGCAACCTGACTAACTGTTCTATTTAGAGGTAATGAATTAATGAAATGTTCTATAAAACCTGAAATTGGTGTTCCATTAATATCAGCTTGTCCAAATGTAGATATACCTACACCATCTTTTGTTAAATATATTTTATAAATAGTATCACTTTGTGTTACAGCTAATTGAGTTATTTGTCTACCTTGGCGTTGTTGTGTCATATCTAAAGTTTGACGGCTATCACTTGCCATAATAATTCCTTCTTTAACGTAAATAGTAATTATAAATGTCATTTTACTTTTCTCTCCTCTTATTTTTATTTATCCAACTAGTATATAACTCAGAATAATCCTTAATTTCATCATCAATTCTGAGTTTGATGATTTTATTCAATAACCTTAATACCTCCCCAAACTTAAGGTGTTAATTCTGTAATAAATTAGTTTAATTTAAGTTTTTTCAAGAATTATCGTGCCAATAGTTGTTAGTTCCCAAATCTTGATAAGGTTCTCCATTGAAATTGTTGTAGCATATCTCCCAATCGTGGACACCTGGCTCTCTAATTCTAATGGCATACATTCCACAACTACTAATATCGTTGTGATGTATAATACTGTATCCACCACTAGATATATGCATACCATTAGCTCCTATATTGTAGATATCATTATAGCTAATATCATTATAAGAGCCACCTCCAAATATTCCTTGATATTGAATGTTTCTTACGGTATTATTATTGATATTAAGGTTATCACCTATTAAACATATACCATGACTTTCTGGACAAGAAGTATCAATTTCTTCAACAATACAATCTGTTACTGAACTATCATCGGCAAGAACATAAATATAATTATGACTAACATAATAGTTCCCAAGATGGAAACCAGACACATTTATGCCACTTCCCGCTTCTTCTGGTGGCTCACCTCCAACATGTATTCTTCCAACATAAGTGGTTTCCTTGTCTTCTCCTACCAAATCTATGGATTTATTAACTACAACATGCTCATTATAATAACCTGAGTATACATAGACTGTGTCTCCATCAGAAGAGTTGTCTATTGCTTCTTGTATGCTTGTATAATCCGCTCCCCCGTCATCATCCACATATATCCATTCTGGTGGTCCTGGGGGTTCTTGTGGTATAGCAAGAATTGTTGTCTCTCCATACTTATCTAATGCTTTTAGATAACCATCAGAAACGTCACAATAAATAATGAATCCTTCATTTGGAGCATTAGGTTGTGCAATTGGTGGTAATTTCAAATAATTCTTTTGTGGCTTTTTCCCCGATACAACAAGAAATGTTGCTGTCACTAGCGTCAAACATATACATACTACTAAAATTTTATTTCTTTTTTCCATAACTTACCTCCCTAAAAGGTGTAAAATCTGTAATATATCATTTTAATTTAAATCTTCTGAAGAGTTATTGAAACAAATGTAACAAAAAACGTATTTGTTTAGCTAACCGAGAACTTTTTGAATAAACCGAAAAATCCATGCATAAGTTCAACTATACCAAGTCTTACATGGATGGGATGAAGAGTTTACCTGAAGAAATCAGACG
>CAYFVP010000112.1:0-34178 GCA_964346655.1 uncultured Thermoplasmatales archaeon | reverse complement strand
TTTAAAGGTAGCCTTTATCAATATTGGTGTAATAAGGGTTGTTACAATTGTCATTATAATTGTAACTAATAAAAGATTATGTGCTGTTTTTCCAATAATTAGACCATGTGAAATTGATGTTGTAACAATAATGAGAGCTAGTTCCATTCTTGGAATCATACCCACACCAACTTGTAAGGCTTCAATATTGCTCATACCAGAAATTTTTGCACCAAGTGCACAACCAATTATTTTTCCAATGATTGCAACAAAGATAATTACAACTGCAAAAATTAATACTGGTCCATATGAGCTTACATCTGCACTTGCACCTTCCCATAAACTTGATCCAATAAATACAAAGAAAATAGGAATAAAAAAGCCATAACCTATTGCCTTTACATCATCAGAAATTTTACTTGATCTCACATTTTGTCCAATAAGAATACCTGCAACAAATGCACCAATTATTCCAGAGATTCCTGCTTTATGTGCAAAAAAAGAATATAATAGTAAAATTGCTAGAGAAAGACTTAAAAATGCTTTTGGAAGGTATATTCTTTCACCAAGAGCAAGTATTTTATCAATAACCTTTAAACCTAAATATAGGAAAATTAAAAAGAATAATAAAATTCTTAGGCCAATCCATACCGCATCCATAAATGACTCGATGCCAAGGGCGAATGCAAGAAGAATTATTCCTATTATATCATCAATTACAGCCCCACCTAGAATTGTTGTTCCAGCATCTGTATCCAAAACATGTAAATCCATTAATGAGCGTACTGTAACTCCTACTGAGGTGGCTGTTAAAATTAAACCAATTATTATGCTTTCTTGAAATGTAAAACCTAATAATAATCCTGCCAAAAATCCTAAAAAAAACGGTAATATCACACCACCAATTGCTACAAAAGATGAAGATTTTTCAGTTTTTTTAAGCTTTTTTAACTGTGTTTCAAGACCTGATATAAAAAGCAAAAAAAGTATTCCAACTTCTGCAAGTATTTCAAATCCTGTCCAATGAAAATTTAAAACTGGAAGTGGAATTTCATAATCAAAAAAATAAAATTTCTGCCCTGAAAATATAAGAATAATTATTGCTCCAAGAATTATTCCTGCAAAAATTTCCCCAATTACTGCCGGCTGTTTTAATTTATGAAATAAAAATCCTAAAACTCTGGCAAATAATAGCGCTAATGCCACTAATAATAGTATATTAAATAAATCTTGCGTTGTAATCAACCTTCTTCATCTTCTATCATAGGATGATATTGAGTAGCGCCATAATATTTCCTTATCAACTGATGTAATGTCAATTCACCAACCAGTTGTTTGTCTTTAATAACAGGTAGTCTTCTAAGTCTAAATTTTACCATTCTTAATAAAGCATCAATTATTTTTTCATCTGGGTTGCAGGAAATAACCTTATTAGCCATGATATCTCCTGCTGTTTTTGCTGTGCCGTGTTGAATTGAACTAATATCTGGCATACCAAAAACATAGGATGGAAAATCTTTTGGAGCAAGAATAGATAGCACATCATGCTCTGTTATTACACCTACAATTTCTTTACTTTTTTTGTCCTTTACAACCCAAATATGATTTCTTGCTCCAAGTATTGAAAGAACATTATATATATCATCATTTTCTTCAATTATTGGTAAATCCCAGACACGTTTATCCATTATTTGATTTACTTTAAGTTCATAAAAATCTGAGATTAATTTATTATGTTTTACCATTAAATTTATCCCTCATATGCTTGTCCTTTTTTTTTACCTTTTCTTTAATTTTATCTTTAATATGATCAATTCCTTCATACCATTTATCAAGGCCTTCTTCATCTATTTCTCCAGTTAATTTATCTATTTCATATTTTAGGTCATTATGTCCTATAAACCAATCCTTATGATGTAAATGTTTTTTTTTCTTATTTATTAATTTATCAACCTCATTTTCAACAGCTTTTATTGGAACAATTTCCTTTTCTTTTTTAGGTCTTGATATTCTAATTTCTTCTACCTTTGTATCTTTATTTTGTTGAACTCTAACATTATTTAAAGAATAGTACTCTTTTTTCTCATTTGTTATAGGTTTTTCTTTTTTAAGTACAATTTCTTCATATTTTTTTAATGATTTTTTATCAGTAAGTTCTTTTGTTTTGTTAAAAATAGACTTTTTCTGTCTAAAATGAACTAAAATAATTATAATAATCAAAATAATTATTGCTGTAATTATAGGAAAAAAGGGATGGTAAATAATTGAGTCCCACCAGGGCGGGATAATGTTTACCTCAATTTGTGTAAAATGCTGAATATAACCTTTTTTTTGAGCAATTATTTTAATAATTCCACTTTCTTTAGGTGCTGTTAACCATGCACGGCCTTCGTCATCTGTATAAGAAATATCTGTAATATCCCCTTTATTTTGAATGCCAACTGCAACCATTGAAATTGGTTCATTATTTTGATCTAACACTTGAATTGAAAATCGCTCTCCAGCATTTACAACATATTTTTCAGGAATAACTTTTAGTTTTCCAGTTATATTATTTAAAATAATAATTGTTGAATAAGTGGAATTGTAACCTTCTTTTATTCCAACAATTATAAATTCACTATCTTCCTCTACAGTTGGTGCTTTAAGTATTAATTCACGGGTTCCGTTAATTTTATAGATATCGCCATTAAATGTAATATTTATATTAGATAAATATGGAGTATGGTCCTGGGATTCAGGATCTATTGCACTTACTATAAAATATTCATCTTCTAAAATTTCAGTAATTATATTTTCTGCTGAGTCTTTTATGATAAGTTCAAATTCATTTTCTTGAGCAGAAACAGGATTATATGCTAGAATAAAAGTTAAAACTAATATAATAAATAATAAAATTGTGTTTTTTTTATGATTTATTATAAAAGAGGTTTGCATTACTCTTTTCATAAATCACCTTTTTAGAGTGCTTATATTCTTAGATACTATATTGTATATTTATGTTTTATCAAATAAAATACCCAGCTTTTTAAATCTTAATATTTTTATTAATTTATTTTAAAAATAAAGTAATTATAAGAAAGATATATTAAATATTAAATATATTAATATAATAGGATGTTTATTACCTAAAATCTAAAAAATGACAACTATTGTAAAAAAAGATTTATATATTAACAGTTTGAACTTTAATTAATAGGTGTGAAGACAGCATGTCACCAAAAAGAAAATATAAAACATGCATAATATCATTCATATTACTTTTTAGTTCAATAACCTTGTTTATTACAATTCCTGAATCGGTTAAAGCCGAAGGGAATTCTAAAGAAACACTTTATTTTTCAAATTTTAATTTAACAGAATATTTTGAAACCTTTCAATATCCTGAAATGTCACCTACTCTACCAGATTCAAATAATCAAACAAATTTTCCACCTACACTAGCTAGTCCTGAGGATTTTGCTAGTTGGTTTTTATTTTGGTTTTTTTTGAAAATGGGGGGAGAGGAAGGATTAGAATTTGAAGATGAATTTGATATCTTTGAGATGTTTGATCCCTTTAAAATAGAACAAATTTATATCTTTGAAGGCGAAGAAGATATTCGTATATCTGGACGTATGCAATTTGATTTATACTTTACATCTAATTTGCCAACAAAATTAGGTTGGCATGATAAAATACAAATAACAGTTTATTTAAACCAAGTTGAATTAAATAATGCATCAGCAACAATTGATCCAAAGTTTTTTGGAGGAAGAATTCAAAAACAAACAATATTTATTGAAGATTTAGATTTTACAATAGAAGATGGAGATGAATTATTATTTTCAATAAAAATGATGCCTGGAGATAAACTAATTGGAAACCTTATAAAACGAAGAAATTTAGAAAATATCCTTCAAACAGCTGAACTAATAGCTGATTCTTTGATTGAGCAAGAGTCAAATCCCAGTTTACAAGATCTTGGATATGTAATAAAAGATTTTGTTAATGCATCTAATACTGGTGAGTTAAATTTAACACTAGATGACATTGCAGAATTGGTGAATGCAGTAAGAGCATCATCATTTGTTTTTGGATCATCCCGGTATCCATCATCTGTAACATTACCATCTAAAATTTCAGATGAAGAAAATATTAAAATTTTGTACTTAAGAAGTGAAGGAAAACTTTTAGAAGAAGAATCAGACAGTGAAAAGGCAACTATTGTTTCATTAAAAGATCCGCAAAGATGGACTGGTTTGGGCCCAAGTAGATATAAAATATTAAAAAAGGCAACAGCTAACCTGTATCTAGATTACAGGGACCTTATCCGCTTGCTAAATCTTGGAAAAGCAAAGGTAAATGCAACCTTAATATACGATGATGAGACAATTGGTACTTCTGAAATTGAACTAGAAAAAACTACTATTCTACAACCATTATTAAAGGCCATTGAACCAACAATTTTAACATTTGATTTTCTAGAAAGAGAAATTGAAAATGATAAAGATTTGATTTTAGAAGTGGGTGTTTCTGCAGGTACAAAATTTGGCCCATTAGAACGGAGTATTTACAGATATATCAATCTAATTTATGAATCAGCAATATATCCATCCTATTTATCACTTACATTTGGAGAAACAGATCATATTAAAATGCAGTTCGATACAGAAGATACCCAAGATATTATAACTGGTGGATCAGCTAAATATTTGCTTAATATTACATCTGAGTTTGACGATAATGTATCAATTGGAATCGACATAGCAGATAAATCTGGAGAATGGAGGTTTGATCATCCAGAAACAGTTCAAGTTTCTCCTGAAAAATATACCCTTGTTCCAGTATATATAATCCATGAAAACGAAGAACTTGCTGCTTATAATCGGGATTATATTGAATTTAGTTTATATGTTGCAGGAACAAAAGGATATGCTTCACAAGAAGGATTAGTAAAGGTTAGAAAAGAAGCTGTTGAATATAATGTAAATGTAGATTATGCCAAAAGCAAAGATATAAAACATGGTGAAAAGGGAACCTTTACCTTTATAATTGAAAACAATAACACAGGTTTACTACCTGACAGCTATAGTATTACTGCAATATCTGAGCATGATTGGCCAATAGATTTAAATTTTAATGATTCAGATCTTGAAAATGTAGAATCTGGAGACGATTTTATTGTAAAAGCAACTGTTTTAGTCCCAAGTTATACTGATATTGCTTCAGATAAATTAACCTTAAAAATTACATCTCTTGAAAGTGGGAAATATAATGACGAAAAAATATTTGAGGTTATAGTTACAACAAAAGTTATTCTCCCAAATATTTTAGAGCATTTCTATCACTTCTTTGAAAATGCAGCTGAAGGTTTAGGTCTTGATGAAGTTTTAAGTGATTATGCTGCAGCTTTCTTGATATTCATCATATTTTTCTTAATTTTTATCTTTTTATTACTAGCAATTTTAATTATACGACGTAAATATATAGAAATAATCTGTCTTGATCGCATTAAAGATATTGATCCTGAATCTGTTGCTATTTTTAAAATGGAAATTCGTAATCCAACAAAAGAAAGATTATCTTATGAGATATCTGCTGAAAAGCAATCTACCTCTGAAGGCTGGGATATTATTTTTGAAACTAAAACTATTTCAATTGATTCTAAACAATCCCAATTCATTGAATTATTAGTAAAGCCAACAGATTATGTAAAACCTGATGATTGGATAGAAGTAAAAATCATTGCTAAAACTCTAGAAAAAAATAAGGTTGAAGAAATCTCAGTTGTTACTAGTATTAAACCTGAAAAACCAAAACTTGATATCTCTGGAATTTATCATTGGCCAAGGATTTTTAAGAAAGGATCATTAGTTAAAACCTCATTTAGAATTAGAAATAGTGGAAGAGTTGCCGCAAACAGTGTAAAAATTCTTTTGAATGTAAATGGGAAGGAAAAAAATAAAGTAGAAGATATCACTATCCCCAGTGGAGGCTACGCCAAAGTTGAAATACCTTGGATTGCCGTAAAAGGTAAAAACCACCTAGATATTGTGATTATTTAATTTTGGCGTATAATTAAGAAAAAATTACTAAAGTGTTACTTATGAAAAACAATTTAGAAAAGAAAAATGAACTAGATCAGTTAAAAGATGCTGAAAAAAAATATCAGTCCTATATTTCAAGAAGAAACGAACTAAATGAGATGGCAAAGGTTCTTCGCGATGAACGTGATATGATAAATAATAGTAGGAAAGATTTGAAAGATCAAATGGATAAGGTTAAAAAAGAGCGTGATGAACTCGTTGAAAAGATGAGATACCATAAAGAGATACGCAATAAACTTCAGCAGGAAGCAAAAAAATTAATCGAGGCTAAACGTAAGAAAAAAGGTGAGGTTTTTAAGAATCTTCCATTACGCGTTGAAGAACTCAAAGCCGATGTTCAAATGCTTGAATATAGACAAGAAACAGTTCCAATGACACCTCAAGAGGAAAACGATTTAATTGAAAAGATCCGTGAAAAAAAAGAAGAATACAAAAAAACAAAGAAGACCCTTGAGAAACAAAAAAAAGTAGAAATTGATATCTCTGATACAGATAATGCAATTGATGAACTTTTTAAAAAATCTGATGAGGAACATAAACTTGTAATAAAATATTATTCTGAAAATCAGAAGAAACATGATAGATATGTTAAACTTTTAAATGAATTGTCTGTTTCAATTTCAGAGGCAAATAAGAAACATGATCAATATAAGGAACTTAGAGCTGAGGCTCAGAAGATTCATGAAAAGGCTTTTGAAATGAGATCTAAAATCATTGCAATCCGCGGCGAAAGACGTAAAAGAAGGGATGAGGCAAAAAAAGCAATTATTGAACAAAATATTAAAGCTAGAAAAGCAACACTTGATGAAAAAAAGATTGACGAGATCAGAGATAAGTCTGTTGATGCATTAAAGAAAGGTGAAAAAATCTCTTTATAACTATTTAAATTCATTAACAATCGTTAAATTTAAATATATATTAAGTTCTATTTAATAATATTATGAGGCAAATATTAAAAATTATTACAATTCTGATTGTAGCAATCGTTGTAATATTTTCTGTTTATATTGCACTTTTTATAGAAACTGATGAGTCAAATAATAACTCAAATTTAGATGACAATGGTGATGAGGATAATAATGGAAATGATTCAGAAGGTGATAATAACGAAACTGATTTTCAGGAATTTATTCATACTGTTTTAATAGAAGAAGGAACTCGTGTTCCATGTGCTGCATGTCCGAAGGCTGCTAAAAACTTATATGATCTTTATAAATCAGGAAATTATAATTTTTATTATGTTGCAATGATTCAGGATAAAAATACAAAGGCTGAAAATCGCCTGATAAATGATTATAACATTTCAGCACATCCAACTATTTTTTTTGATGGCGGTTTTCGAGTTGTTAATGGAAATGATAAATCTAAATTTGAAGCAGCATTAAGTGAAGCCGAGTCTAGAACTGTTCCTGAAATAAGAATTACTGTTACTTCAGAATATGATAACAAAACAAATAAAATAGATACATCGGTCTTTGTGGAAAACAATGAAACTGAAAAATACACTGGTGTGTTAAAGGTTTATTTAACTGAGATTATTTCACATATAAATAATTATGATAATGAACCCTATCATTTTGGTTTTATAGATTATATTGAAAATAAAGAAATATCTATTGATGCAAAAGGAAATTATTCTTATTTAGCAGACTCTTATGATATTTCCAATTTCGATCATGAAAATCTAATGATAATTGCATCAATTTTCAGTTCAGAATCAGTAAAAACATTATCATATCCAGAAAAAGAAAGAGGTGAATTTGATGCATATTACACTGATGCTACAAATGCAACAAAAATAGTAGAGGGAGGTAATTTACCACCAGTAGTGGGAATTAGCTTACCAGAAACTGGAAGGTTGCATTTACTAGGCAGACCAATATTAGATATGACATTTAAAAACACAATTTTAATTGGAAAGACAAAAATAATTGCAAATGTTGAGGATGATTCTGGGATTGAAAAGGTAGAATTCTATATAAATGGAAAACTAAAAAATACTGATACACAAGAACCCTATGAATATAGCTTTAGGAAAGTAAGACTTTTAAAACGTTTTGTTCGCAGGTATACTATTACAGTCAAAGCGTATGATATTTACGATAAAAATAGTACTGTAAATATTAATGTGATAGGATTTTTCTTATAAATTTTTTTTATTTTTAAATATGGTTTTATGTTACTAGTTATTTATATCATCAAGTAGAAATGGTTTTAAGCACGATATAGGTTAAAGTTCATATAAAAAATCATATTTAATCTTTAACGAGGTGATAAATACATTAATTTTTTACTAATTTACCCCCAATCTTCCTATTCTTTTTTTGATACAAATAGAAAAAATTATACATTTAGGAGGCTTGCACCACCACTTGGTCTTCTATATATCGCAAAGATTCTTGAAGATGAGGGCGACAATGTAACATTTCTAGATTTTTCAAGTGAACCTTTTGATAGACAAAAACTAATAGATGCAGTAAAATCAGCAAGCATTATTGGTATAAGTGTTTTAAGTTTTGCTTTAGAAAACACCAAAATAATAATTAAAATTGTTAAAAAAATAAAGCCAAAAATTAAAGTGATAATTGGAGGACCTCATTGTACATTATTTCCTGAAAAGGCTTTAAAGGAAACTCTTGCAGATATATGTGTTCAGGGAGATGGAGAATTTGTAATTTCTGATATTAAAAAAGCAATAATTGGAGAAATACCGTTTTCAAAAATCCCAGGGATTTATCATCAAAAAAATGGAAAAATTCTGAAAGGATTTCCTTTAAAACTTATAAAAAACCTTGATTCTATATCCTATCCAGCAAGACATATCGCAAATAAATATAATTATGGAAATCAATTCAATCCTAGGATTAAAAATGGGGATTTTACTTCTATTATAACAAGTAGAGGATGTCCATTTAATTGTAAATTTTGTTCAAGAAACTCTATTAGTATGAGAACCTATCGTGTGCGATCAATAGAAAACATATTAGAGGAATTAAAAGAGATTAAAAACCAAGGCTACAAATATGTTGCCTTTGTAGATGACAACTTTTTATCTAATAAAAACAAATCTCATGAGTTATTTGATAAAATAATTAATGTAAAATTAAATATGAAATTCATAATTACTGCGGCTCGTGTTGATTCTGCAGATGAAGATCTTTTTAGAAAGATGAAACAAGCAGGTGTGACCCATATACAATATGGTTTAGAATCTGGAAATCAAGATGTATTGGAATTTTACAATAAAAAGACAACCTTAGAAAAAATACAGTATGCTGTTAATCTTAGCCATAAATTAGGTTTTTTTAACATGGGTTCATTTATTTTAGGTGCACCGTTTGAAACAAAAGATCATTTTAAAAAAACTATTGATTTTGCTAAAACGCTTCCCTTAGATTCGGTTTCTTTTGTGCCTTTAAAATATATGGCTGGATCTGAACTGTGGTGTAAAGCAGTTGAAGCAGGAAATTTATCTGATGATGATTATCTATCACAAGTGGGAAATGAAAAAGGATTAGGTTTATACCCAGAAAAAGAAATCGTTAAATATTGCATTAATGCACAACGAGAGTATTATCTACGACCTCAGTTTATTTTGAGGCTATTTATTAAATCATTAAAAAATGATGATTTAGGTTTTTTACAATCTTATCTATCATTGTTTTTATCTAATATCTGGAAAAGTCTTAATTTTTTAGGATTAAATCCTAGAAGAAAATAATCTTCTACTGTTCATATGTGCTATAGCATTTCTGTTTAACACTATGAAAAATGGATGAATTCCAAGTTTTAAGCTTTTAATAACTCTTTCTATTGTATATGGAACTGAATAGAACTCTTTGTACATTTTTCTCACTCCTTGTAACAATTCTTCAGATGTCAAATTTTTTGGTTTGAAAACTACATTTTTCATTGTATATTTTGACCAATCTTTAGTAATTATCCTTTTTTCTTTTTCTAACTTGTTAAAAAGAGGTGTTCCTGGAAAAGGTGTTAAAATACAAAAATCTGCTACATCGATTTCTAATTCTTTTATTACCTTAAGTGTATTTTTAAAAACATCTTTTTTGTCGTTATCAAAGCCAAATACAAAATAACCAATTACTGCCATTTTATTTTCGTGAATATTTTTTATAGCGTGCTTGAATTCTTTGACTTTATTGGTTTTTTTGCCCATATCACTAAGGGTTTGTTGAGAAATAGATTCAAATCCTATAATCCATGAAGCACAACCCGCCTCTTTTGAAAGTTTTACTAGTTCTTTGTCACAAGCTAAAGTGTCTACATTTCCATTACATGAAAATCTTTTATGTAAGCCTTTCATCTTTTTAAAAAGCAATTTTGTGTACTCTTTATCAATTGTAAGAGATGTATCATAGAATGTAAATGACCTTTGAGGTATAGATTTTATCTCAGATATTACTTCATCGACAGGTCTTTTATAAAACTCTGAACCACCAGGGATATTTGTTTCACGACAGAACTCACAACCATATGGACATCCTCTTGTTGCTTCAACTGCTCCAGTAAGAACAAACCCTGGTAGTTTAATATTTGTTGGTGGGATTTTTATTGATTTATCATATTTTGCTGGCTTGTAAAACTGCTTTAATTTATTATTTTCAACATCTTTTATTAGTTCCAGCCAATTGTTTTCACCTAATCCTAGCAATACGCTATCAGCATGTTGCTTTGCTTCATCAGGTAAGCCAGAAGCATGCAGACCACTTAATATCACATTTGTTTTTTTTTTTCTGAATTCATCTGCTATTTTGTAGGCTCTAGGAGTTGAAGAGGTGGCAAAATTGATATTTACAATATCATAATGTTTATTAAAATCAATTTTTGCGTATCTTTCATTTAAAATTATAACATTATGTTTTTTTGGAGTTATTGCTGCCATACGACGGGCGTGTAAAGTTGGAAGAACAGAAAACATGGTTAATAATGTTTTATCAAAAAATCCGTATTTTGTACTACCCATCCAAACGTTTTCAATGATTAATATATCCATTTGGTTAAGATATATTATTGAGTGATATATTAAAGTAATCTAGTTTTTGTAATAGATGAAATTCAGCTTTTTATATAATATTAGGTCCGGAATTTTAACAATAATTTTTTT
Organism: uncultured Thermoplasmatales archaeon; assembly: GCA_964346655.1. GTDB lineage: Archaea > Thermoplasmatota > E2 > DHVEG-1 > DHVEG-1 > CAYFVP01. The sequence goes on along the minus strand of CAYFVP010000112.1, from coordinate 22,985 downwards.
ATAAATTTATTAGGAAATAACAAATGCAATAGTTGTAATCCTACAAATAGAGTTAAAATATAAAAAAAGATATTAACTAATTGTTTAGATATTGTTGTGAGATAATGAATCCTTTCTCCAATCCCATATTTCTTTCAAAAATCCTGAAAAGCTATCTATTTGATATCGACAGACTTAAAAAACTTAATGATGAAGAATTAAAAAACTATCAGGATAAACAGTTTAAAAAAATGGTTGAATTTGCTTACACCGTTCCAATGTATTATGATAAATATAAAAAAGCAGGAGTCCATCCAAATGATATCGAGGGTATCAAAGATATAACAAAGCTACCGATTATCAACAAAGAAGATATTAAAAATTATTATCCTGAAGGTATCATATCACCCAAATCAAATAAGAATCAACTCATAAAAATCTCTACCTCGGGGACAACAGGAAAGTCACTATCAATTTATGAAGATATATATGGTGTTGTGATCTGGTTTTTTTCTCTTATTAGATGTATTAAAGAACATGGAATTAGTTGGAGAAAACATAGAATTACCCTTATAGCAGATTTTGCACCTCATACCATTGAATATAGATTCATAAATGAAGGATTGTTTTCCAATTTAAATCGTAATCTTTTTTTTACAAATATGCAGTGGTTGAATACCAATGATGAACCTAAACAATTAATTAAGGCAATTAACCTGTTTAACCCAGATTTTATTGCAGGCTATTCTGGAATGTTATGTCATCTTGCTCTTCTGAAGGAAAAGGGATATGGTGAAAATGTTAATCCTAAATGGATTGCTACAACAGGAGGAGTAATAACAATTCCTCTTAGGAAATTACTAGAAGACACATTTGATGCAAAAGTCTTTGACTATTATGGAGCAACAGAGTCAGGAATCATAGCTTTTCAAGATAGGTGTGGTCACTATCATGTTAATTCTGATCTTGTTTTCCCTGAGTTTCTGAAAGGTGGTAAACCTGTTGTATCTAAAGAACAAGCAAAACTAGTAATTACTAAATTATATGGTAGGGGAACTCCGATTATTAGATATGATTCAGTTAATGACATTGTTGCGCCTCTTTATGAAAAATGTGACTGCAAGATGTCAGGTGCTCTTATAGATCGAATTTATGGTCGAGATGATTTAGCTCTATTTTTTTCTGGTGGTAGGGTTTTACTTCCTTCCTCAATTGCTGAAATTCATGGTCGTTTATTATATGAACTCAAAACCAACAAAGTCAAGCATACTCGTATCATACAACATAGTTTAAAACATCTTGAGATAAAATTAGTAATAGATAAAAAATTAAAAGAAAAAAAACCATCTATTAAAGAAATATTTTCTGTTTTGCGGAATGGTTATCAAGAAAAAATAGGGGATAATGTAAAAATAGATTTTAAAGAAGTTAAAAAAGTAAGCAAAAAAGGGCCACGCATCATTACTAAGGTTGATAAAAGCAAATTTGATATTAAAAAGTATATTTAAATAGATCAACTGTTTTGACATTATGTATAATATTGATTTTTTAAATGTTTAGATTATATCCGATTTATTTATATGAGAACAGAATATTTCCTATTCATATCTTATTCCTTTTATCAAATTAAACTAATAAAATCCGTATTTTTTGTTAATTTTTGAGATTTCATATAAATTAACGATCAAATGAATTTTTTTTTTTGAATGAAAAAATTATAAATTTATACTTTTCCTAATCTTAAAATTTCTGTCAATAAAATTTATATATTATTAAAGTATATATGGTTAACAATTGTTAAAACTGGAGGTAATTGAATATGAAAGTTGTATTATGTACAGATAGTGTTTGTGACCCACCAAAGTGTCCAATCGTTGATGTACAAGAAGATAAAGTAATAATTGGCGAAAATGATAATGTTTGTACATTAACAAGAGAACAATTTGAGATATTAAAAGCAAAAGTTATGAATAGGGAGATCTAAGGTGATCTTGTTTATATGAAATGTTAAGGGGGAGGAAATATGAAGAAAATTTTAATATTTATTGTAATAGGAGCCCTTGTATTTGGGGGATTTGGAGCTGTTGCAATCGATTTAGACCAAGAAATTAAAGCTAATTATATTGAGACAGAAATTCTAGGAAGTAGCGAAAGAGATTATACCCATACTGTTTTTATTGAAGTAGGAACTGGTCAATTTTGTGGTCCCTGTCACGGCTGGAATTCTGCATTATATAGCGTCTTTGCTTCTGGCGAGTATGATTTTGTGTATGTAGAGATGATTGTTTGGGGATCCGGCGGTTGGAATGATATTCTAAATTCCAAGGCAAATACCTGGAAAAATCTCTATGGTATAAATGCAATCCCAACATCTATAATGGATGGTAATTACAGACAAATTGTAGGTAACCTTCCTAGTGAATTATCTTCAAAACTTAATGACTGTGGAAATAGAGCTGTAGATGATCTTGATGCTACTTTAACAGTAGAATGGGAAGGTGGTGCAAAACTTAATATCGACATTGAAATTAAAAATAATGAAGGTTCAACATATAATGGCTATATCCGAGTACCTATAGCAGAAATTGAATCTAGGTATACAACTGCCGGTGGAAGTAAATATCACTTTGGATTTTTAGATTACGCATTTCCCATGAACCAAGCTATTTCTATTCCTGCAGGTGGTACATATACAGATAGTGTTGTTTGGGATGGTGCCGAGCATAAGGATAACCATGGAGATTATTTTGATGATATTGAACCAGATAACATTAAGGTATTTCTAGGAGTTTTTGGTAATGATGATGACTTTATAGATGAAACAGTTGCAGCAGATGTAATAATAAATCAACCACCAGAACCACCGGTAATCACTGGTCCAACAAATTTAGAACCTGGTATTGAATATGAGTACTCAATAGTATCATCAGATCCTGATGGTGATGAATTAAAATACTACGTTAATTGGGGAGATGGAACTAATTCTGGTTGGTTAGGACCTTACCCATCTGGAGAATCAATTAATTTAATAAATTCATGGGATGAAAATGGATTTTATGAGATAAGAGCAAAGGCAATGGATAGTTTTTATCAGGTAAGTGAATTGTCAGAGCCCTTACCAGTTGCAGTTGGTAACCTTCCTCCTAATAAACCTGAAATAATTGGTCCAAAAAATGGAGGAATAAATGAGGAACAAGAATTTGTCTTTGTTGCAAATGACCCAAACAATGATAAATTATTATATTACATTATATGGGGAGATGGAGATACACTAGAATGGATTGGTCCCTATGACTCAGGTCAAGAAGTAATACTCAAGCATACCTGGAAAAAGGTTGACAGTTTTTCAATTAAAGCAAAAGTTAAAGACCCTGAAGGTCTAGAAACGAGTTTTACCTATCATACAATAAAGATTCCTCGAACCAAAACATCACCTAACCTATATCTAACTCAACTGTACGAAAGATTCCTATTGATCATCCAAATGTTAAAAAATATTTTGGGGTAAACATTTACCTCAAACTTCTTTATTTTTAATATAATGATTAATTCCTACTGATATCATATCTTCAAAATATGCCTTTCTTTCAGCATCATTTTCTTTTCCTAGATATGAATAAGCAGTGATATAATATGGTTGTATATTTCCACTGTTGTTTCCCAGTGTAATAAAAACAAACATGGGAACACCACCACGATTATCCTTATCATATATATAAAACGCCTCAGTTTCTTTTTCATAAGGTTCATCTATATTTATATGGTAAAAAACAATATTTGTTCCACTGTAATTTACAACTTGATAGAATAACTCTTTTTTTCCAAATTCAACATCAAACATATCCTTTAGAATCGGTTCCATATCTTCACATGCAGAACAAACATCTTGTCTGAATGCTAAAAAAATTGGTCCATGTTCAGATAAATTTTCCAATATAAATTGAGGATGAGGTTTATTATCTACTGTTTTAAATGTAAAAACAAACCTTGAAACAGGGTCCATTTTTATACAACTAAAACAGGTTGTATCTACAATTGTTGATTTAATATTGTTATAAATGTCTGTTCCTGCAAGCATTCCAACAAATGATCCTGCAAAAAAAATGAAAAGCGACACTTGAACAACTATTAGTTTATTTATATTAAAACCTCCTAATTTCAATTCCACCATGTGGACATACATCTACACATTTTCCACAGAGAATGCACTCTGGATCCCTATGCATGTTTGGGACATCTATTCCCATTGGACATATATAATTACAAATAGCACATTCTTTACATTTACTCTTTTCAACATTAATATGATAAATACTTACCTTATTGAATGGTGCAAGCATAGCTCCAACAGGACAAAAATATCTACACCAGCCACGTTCTATAACAAATATTAATATAATAAATAAAATAAAAATAACAAGTGCAATATAGAAAAACTCGTTTGGAACGTATTCACCCGGATTTAAAATTGAAATTGGGATTGTTCCAACAAGATAGCCTACTGGGCAAATATCTGTGAACATAAAATTAAAAAAGATTGGAATTAGAATTGCAAGGCCTATTAAATTAAAATATTTAATATATCTAAGAGGTTTTTCTATTCTATGTTGTCCAATTTTTTCAAGTATTTTATATTTTTTCTTAAGTTTACGTGCAATTTTCCCTGTTGCTCGTTGTAATGTTCCGATAGGACAGGCCCAAGCACAAACCGCCCTTCCAAAAATTACTCCAACTGATCCAATTATTACAATTGGAAAAAAGATAAACTTCCAGTTCCAATCAGCTTTAGATACTCCTATTTCTAAGGCTCGTATTGGACAGGCAGCTGTTGCAGCAGGACATGAATGACAATAGAAAAAAGGATAACAAAAACCTGTTTTAAGGCCAAATGCTCCAAGATTTGCAGCTATAACAAAGATGATTTGAGAAAACCATCTTTTTATTTGTAGATTCATTTATCTTCTCTTTCTCTTAATAATGAACAGCAGAATAATAATTGAAACAAGAAAAACAAGTAGTTCAAATCCAGGGATAGAATCTTCTGGCTTTGTTGAAAGATTTTTTTTGATAATATCCTCTTCAGAACTATACCAAGTTCCATCTTCATTTATATTAAGCCAATATTGTATGTATGTTGCATCTGATTCTTCCAGTGTTATCGATGTTTGATACTTTCCAGATTCAAGCTTGTTCATAGAAGCATTTGTTCTTGGAAAACATAAATCTTCCTTACATTCTTGTAATAGTAAATAGACTTCATCAATTTGATCTCCAGTTACTGTTGCTGTAAAAGTAATTGTTGATTTTGGAGATGGGCTTGTTGGATTTATAGAAATATCTTCTATAACAGGATCTGCTAGTACAAATGCACTTGATATGTATATTATTATCATTATAATAGTTGTTATTAATATTTCTCCTCTTAGATATTTCATATCTATTAAACCCCTTATTTTATTAGATTATCTAATTCATTAGTAATTTTGTTATAGTCGGTGTAACCTGATTTTGAATAATAAATATTTCCCTTTTTATCAAGAATTAAGATATAAGGAACACCAACTTTAGGATATTTATAAAATAAAGTTCCATAAATATCATCCATACCAATGATCCAATTTAATTCTAAACCATCTTGTTTTCCATAATATTCTTTAAATTCTCTAATTTGCAGGTTTGGAAATGTTTCTTCTTCAGTACAAGGTGACTTGCAATTATATGCTTTGTTAAGATTTTCAATATCCTGCAATGTTTCACCCAGATACATCCAAGCATATATTGAAATTATTACAACCTTATTGCTACTATAATCATTATAAATTTTCTCAAGTACAAATGTCTGAGGAACACAATAAGGGCAATTTACTGCTGTAAAATCAATAATTACAACCTTTCCAGCATAATCACTTGTATTTTTTTCTTCTTCAGTTAAAAGTAAAAACGAAAAAGCCTCAATATATTCAGTATTATTAGAACCCGAGTTATTAGTACAACCAGATAATAAAGAAGATATAACAATTATAAAGATTATAAAGATAATAGCTGATAAGCTTATTTTATTTTTTATTACAATCACCTATTAATATCTATTTATTAGAAGAAATTTAGAACATTTTTTACTATAATAAGTTATTGATAGGGCATAAGTTTCTTTTTTAATTCTTCTTTTGGAAGTGCGCCAATAAGTCTATAAACTAAATTTCCATTTTTAAAAACTAATAATGTCGGTATGCTCATTATTTGATGTTTAGAAGATGTTTGTGGATTTTCATCAACATTTAGTTTGCCAAATACTATTTTCCCCTGCAACTCTTTTGCTAGTTCCTCAATTACCGGTGCAACCATTCTACATGGTCTACACCATGCTGCCCAGCAATCAATAACAATAGTTCCATACTTTTTTATTATTTCATTAATATCTGCATCTGATATAGTTAATGGCGAATCAGGGGAATCTTCACTCATTTTTTTTCCTCCGTTTAAATATTTTCTTTTTAATTCCTCCATTTTTCTTTTTCTAATTTCATCTAATTCATTGTTCATTTTTTTAGGTAATAAAATCATTATTCAAATGTGTTTTCCTGTAACCATTTTCTAATTCTAAGATATCCAACAATTTTTTCTCCATCAATCCATAAAATTGGAGCAGTTGTCTGTAAATCTTCAAAAACCTTATGGATTTTTGCCTCTTTTAACTGATTTTCATCCCAATTATTAATATCATGAGGATATGTAATAATTTTTATATCCTCTCTATCTGTTAATAGCTCTTTTGTTTGGGTACACTTTATGCAATTTTCTAATGAAAATAGTATCTTATTCACCATTTAATATCATCTCAATTTTATAAATTGGTTGCATGCAAGTAATAATCTTGCTTATATTTTATAAGCTTATATAACTGGGATTTTTTAAAATAATCCTGTAAAATATCCATTTTTACTTTACATGTGGATTAAATATTTATTACAAAAATTTTTCTTTTTATTTCTAAAATATTGATCAATAAAAATTTTAGCAAAAGATTAGTTTTTTAAGATAAATATTAAGTACCAAATTTATTTAATTAAGAAAAGTTGATGGGCTAGGCCGGAATTGAACCGGCGACCTCCGCGTTGTAAGCGCGACGTCATAACCACTAGACCACTAGCCCTTGTTACAAATATATTATATATAATTTTTATTTATAACATAATAATCATATTTTAATTATTATTTGGATATTTCTTATATAATCTGAATTTTTATGATATTACCTTTATTTACGTTTGACCTCGCGGTTGGAAATGGAAATATACTTTCTGTTTTTGTAATTTACTATGTTATTTAGAAACAAGAATTTCTTTAATTTTTTGCATGGTTGATAAACAATTTTTAATAACTCTATCAAAAATATTATCGTTAATTGAATAAACACCTTTTAAAGAATCCTTGAAAGTTAGTTTTTTAATATCAATAAATAAATCATCAAAATTCTTAATGATTTTATCCTTTGGACAATTTTTCAAATGAGACGAGATCTTATCTATATCTGGTTTTTCAAAACAAAGCATGATAATATCTCGTTTATCAGCCATTCTCATTGAATGTATTTTAAGAGCAATAAGCATCTCTTTTTCAGGGACCCTGATTTTTGCTTTTAATGTTGGATCCCATCCACTAACCTCTCTTATATTAGATTTTTTAAAAATATAAGAGAATGGATAAGAATAATCAGTTTGTCTGGATTGAACTGTATTAATCAATAGATCGATGCTTATAAGACCTTTTTCATATCTTTTAAATTTACCAAAATAATTTAAATCAACTTTTTCTGTACTTAAAACAAAACCTTTATCGTTTATCAATTTTTGATATTTATATTCCTTTTTTTCTGAAATGACAATATCTAAATCAACTGAAAACCTAGGAAATCCATAAGAAGAAACAGCATATCCATCAATTACAACATAATCCATTTCTTTATCTAAAAGTTTTAAAAAATCAAAACACTCTTTTTCTCTATCAGAAAAATTTTTTATCATGAGAATACCTGCTCATAATTTTTAATTAAGTGTAATTTATATTTTTTATCTAAATATTCCAATACTGGTCTGTATACAAATTCATTTTTTTTACAAAACTTAACAGTTTCCTCCAATGGTACAACGGATATACCCTCCTTTAATTTTATCTTAAACTTATCAAATGGATGAACAATATATGTTAATCCAAATAAAGTTTTATGAATATCATCAAATACATATTCTACATCATTTCTTCTAAAGAAACCATTCCAATATTTGATATCTTTTTTTAAAACCTTTATATGAATTGGTTTAAATCCTTTGGTAAAATCAGTCCAGTAATATCCATCACTCCATATTTTTACAGCAGTGCTATCTGAATAAGCATATTTTCTTTCTGCATGTTTTAATATATCTTCTTTATCTAAATTGTCCTGAATAATATTTTTTACAAAATCCTTTGGTTTAACAATTTTGTATTTACCTCTTTTTATTCGCTTCATGAAGTCTAATTTTATTAAATCATGAACAGCTTTTGTTGGTTGTGGACTTGGAAATATCATACGAAAATCATCAATTGTAAATGTATTATTTCCAAATGTATTATATAACCAACCATACATTTTTGTATATCTGTTCATAATTACCATTATGGTAATTAATTATATAAATAATTAACGGTTAAACATATAGAAAGAAAAAAGATTTTTTATAAATCGATAAAAATAACATTATTTTAACTTATATCCCTTAATTTTTTCTTATTTTGATATTCTTGATAATATAACTTAACTCTCTCTTTTACCTCAGGTCTATTATAATATTCCTTAAGATACTTTTTTCTCCTTAATTTTACCTCAGGTCGTGAATAATATTCTTTTAAATATGTCTTCCTTTTTTCTTTAACATATGGTCTTTTTGAATATTTTCTTGCTCGTTTCCGTTCATGTTCTTTTATACCAGGTCGAGTTCTATATTCCTTTTTATAATCACTTAATCTCTTTTTAACTCCAGGTTTTTTTAAATAATCTTTATATATTTCACTTTTACATTCTTTACAATGCATTGCAAGCCCATCACCAGTACTCCATAATCTATGAAATTCAGATGAGGGGAGCATTCTTTGACATTTTTTACAGAATTTTTCCTCAGGGATTTCTTGTTTTATCTTCTTGCTTTTTCGTTTTATTCGCATTTCTTTTACTAATTTTAAATCACATTCAATGCAATTAGAGCTTAATCCATCTTTACTTCTTGATTTTTTATAGAATTGAGATTTCGGAAGCATCCTATTACACGTATTACATATCTTTTCAAAAGAGGGAAATAATGTAAAAGTATCTATGGTTTCTTTTTCTGCTCGTTGCTTATCCCATTTTACAATATAATCTCTTGATCTTTGATTTATACATTCAATACACGAGGAGCTAAGACCTGTCTTATGTCTTTTATTTTTATAAAACATTGATATTGGTAAAATTCTTTTACACATAGCACATTTTTTTTCTTTTAAAGAAATCCTGTTTTTAGATAATTCTTCCTTCCATCTAATCATATATTCTTTTTGCCTATTTGAATCACATTGTATACATACTGAATTCAATCCGTCTTTTGAGCTACGGTTTTTATAAAACTTGTTTGCAAGTAAGATTCTATGGCAAATTATACATTTTTTTTCCTTTGGTATTTTTATAAGATTTGTATTTCGTTCTTTTTCCCACTTTTTTTTATGTTTTTTTTGATGTTTTAATTCACATTCTTTACAATAAAAACTCAATCCATCCTTGTAACTATACATTTCATAGAACTCAGATTTATTCAATAAACGCTGACAAGAAGGACATTTCTTTTGGGTTAAATTAATTGGATTTTGCAGTCTATCTTTTTTCCACCTTTCTTTGTATTCTTTTGATTGTTTATTATGACATTCTTTACACATTCCACTTAAGCCATCTTTGGATCGAATATTACTGCCAAATCGAATTACTGGTAATATTCTCTGACATCTACTACATTTTTTTTCGTGAGTTATTTCTTTTCTCTTTGAACGTTCTTCTTTCCATTTAAGAACAAGATTTTGATGTCTTTTTGCTTTGCAATATTTGCAATAATGACTTAGGCCATCTTTACTGTTCTTATCCTTTGTAAATTCTGATATAGGTTTGATTTGGTGACAGTCATTGCATTTCTTTTCTTGAGGTATATCCTTTCTTTCTAAACGTTCTTTTTCCCACTTTTTTTGTAAAGCTTTTGATCTTTTTTGTTTGCATTGTTTGCATTCATTTCTATAACCAATTTTTGAAGCTTTATCTTTTGGAAATTCAGTTAATGGTTTTATTTGATGACAAACTCTACATTCTATATTTTTGAGAATATTTGCCTCCATTTCAGATTTTATATGTTTTAAACATTTTTATAATTTTCAACTTAATTGTTATTTTTGTAATATTATAAAGCTAAAAAAAGAGAGAAAGATTTTATTGAGATCATGGAAAATACACAGTAATTTATATCGAGAAAACCCGGATTCTATGTATGTGATTGCAATTTTTTCGCTGAGATTCTCGTCGATTTTTTCGTCGATAATAGCGGAGAAAAGAACGGGGTAATAACCACTAGACCACTAGCCCTATCAACTGGAAAGGAAATAAATTTTTTCTTTTGTATTTTGTTGTCTGTTAAAATGCATTCCCTAAAATATCTTTAAATTACCCATACAATAATAGAATTATTTAACTAAAAAAGTATTATGTAAGATTAATTTTTTATATATCTACTATTAATTTTTCACCATTTTAAAAATCAACAAATGAAATTTAAATTAAAATAGTAGTTTTTATTTAAGTAACACCTGGATCAATATATTCTTCATCATTTTTGTATTCTTCTTTACTTTTTGCATTTTTACAATTTGGACAGATCCCTTCATATTCGTCATCAGGATCTAATTCTTCTCCACAAATCTCACAATACTCAGTCATAATTCTCTCTCCTTAAACATCTGTATTATTATTTTTGAAATCGATTTTAACTTTTTATATTCTTTTATCTTTTTTTTAAAATCCTAAATATTATGATTTTTCTAAGACATTAATAATCTCTTTTTAAAAATAACAAATTTTTAAACCTTATTAAGTGTTAGACAGTTGATAAAAAAGCAGTAAAAATTAATCTTTTTAAAAAATATATTAGTGCGGGGATTGAAAGATAGATAATATCCTTTTTTACAAGGATTATCTATCTTCCATAAATATATATATGAATATTATTATATAAATTTTTCTTATAAATTTAATAATCTCAACATTCCTATTAATAACTATAATTATTGCTAATTACTACTATAAACTTCCAACTTTTATTGTATTTAATATTGCATGTCTTAAATAAAAAAGAAAAAAGAGAGGTTATAGACTAATCAGATGTAATAACCGCAGAAAAAAATTTAGAAAATTATTGTAAATAGTATTACGTGAATACGCTTTTGTATAAGTTACTTTATGATAAGACCAATCGCTTGTGGCACCATTTTCATCCTTTGCTTGTGCTCCAATTTTTATATCACCAATATGAAAAATTTTAAGGCTCCATTTTTCCTCAATTCCAGACTCATAGGGGCCTACCCAATTAGAAGGCTTACCTTTTTCTGTTAGTTTAAATCTATAATGTATTTTATCTTCATTGGGGTCAGTTGATACTACTTTTAAAACAATTTCACTGTATATGTTAACTTTATCAGGTGCAGTGATAACAGGTTCAGTTGGTGGATCATTTTGGTTTAAATTGATATATTTATTATGTGTATCATTTATTTTTTGTCCTGCTACTAATGTCGCTGTCATTGATAGCAACAGCATAAAACAAATTATACCACCTATCTTTTTTTTCATTTTTACATCACTTCCTTCATTATTTTTTAAAATATTATAAATAAATAATACTTGGTATTGAGAAATTGAACAATTTTAACTAGATTATAAAAAAAATTTTATTTTGTGCAAATTTTGATATATTCATAAAAATAATAGAAAGATTAAGCTAGAAAATAAAATAGTTTTTTTATATTTTCATTGATTGAATTTGAGGCAGTGGTTTAATGTAACTACTTAATAATGAAGTTTTTTTAGGTATAGGATAAATAATGTTTTTTAAAACAGCTGATATAATCTGAATAATAAGCGGTTTGACCTTTTGTGAATAAACAATAAACGGATTTTTTAGGATTTGCTCAGCAGTCCAATTATACATGTCTGAAACAGTTTTTACACAAATTAGATATCTTTTTGGAACAAATTGATATCCTTTTTCAGCAATTTTCTGCCAATGATAATATCTATAAACTTGACCTTTTATAAAATCTGAGAAGCGCTTTGGATGTTGCTTTGTATAGCTATAATCAAGACTTTCTAAGTCATAATATTCAAGATCTGTTTTGGGAATATAGGATCGTCCAAATTCATTATCCTCTGCAATATCTCTAATTGCATTAATGCATTGCAAGGCCCTTCCAAGATATCTGGAGTAAAAGTAGGCCTTTTTATCTATGTCTAAAACGTTGACCATATATAAACCCATAACTTCTGCAGCACCATACACATATTGAAGGGTTTCATCAAGTGTTGCATAGGTTTTTTTTGTTAAATCCATCTCCATTGAGTCTAAAAATGCATCAGTCCATTTAGGATCAAAATTCTTTCTTTGTGCTAATTCTGCAAAAGAATCAATTACTATATCTCCTGTATTAATCCCACTAATGGCTTGTTCATATTTTTTTCTAAATTTATAAAATCCAACTTTGTTCTGCGGCTTTCTATCAACAAGATTATCTGCCGTTCTAACAAAACCATATAGAACAAACACATCCTTTCTAGCCTCTTTTGGAAAAAAGAGGCTACTGTAAAACATTGTTCTGCTTCCATTCTGGAATATAGAGTAAATGATCTTATCGATAATAATCCCCCGCACAAATTTTTTTGTCATTAATATAAAAACCTTTTTTAAATATTTTGCCTATGATTTTTTATAATTACAAATGATTCAATTAATAATAATATTTAAAAAAAATAAAAGGGGCCTAGATATTGAAGGAGGAAGGTAAGAATATGAATAAAAAAAATTCATATTTTCCTAGACCCCAATTTATTGTAATCGATATCTACTTTTAAGTATAAAAGGGTTTTTTCCAAATTAATCCCAATTTCTACCTATCTAATTTTAAAAAAAAGTTAAAATTTTTTAAAAAAAGGTTGTTTTTACGTTTTTATTAAAGTCTAGATGATGAAAAAAATGTTTTTTATGTCAAAAACAAAAATTAACAATTGGTTTTTATAGAAGAAACATAAAAATAAAAAAAGAAAGAGTTTTTTGTGGTTATTTTACCCGAAAAGCAATTGGAAGATTCTATATATGTTCGGGAAAAGATCAAAAAACTCTAGGAATTTTGCTCTAACTCTTGGTATGCTTACTTCTAATGTTCCTTTTGAGCCTTCAGCACCAAATACGTCTTTAGCACTTGCAGAAATAGTAAAATCTCCTTTTACAAAGGTGTGCTTTGCAAATACAGTTTCTCCTGATTTAAATGGACCAGTGATTTTTTCTTCTGCACTACCGTCTCCCCAGTCAACAATGTACTCTTGAATGTCATCTTCATCTAGATCTGTTGATGTAAAGCTATATTCATATTCAACTCCGGGATTTCCGTTAATTTCACCTATTATGATTGGCGCGGTAGGTGGATTATTTGGAGGGGATGTATATTTATATACTCCGCCGGTAAATTGATCAATATTGAAGTTACCAGCCCAGCCGATTATACCTTCTACCCAACTTGTACCAAATAATTGGACTTCTTCTACATCTATCCATATTGACCACGAATGACCGCCATCAAGGCTATAGCTAGCTCCTCTGGCTGCAGGATCAAGTGCATTTACACCAGTACTAACATACATATTAGCTGTACCAGGAACATAATCAAAATTAGCAGCAAAACAAGTACCAGCATAATCGATTACCTCCCAGGTTTCTCCGCCGTCTGAGGTTTCTGCTAAGAAAGCAAATTCATAAGTCCTATCCATAGCTAAACCATTATTTTCATCTTTGAAACGGAGATCAGTATATGCACCAGCATCAAATGGAACTTCGAATGCTTCCCAAGTGTAGCCTCTATCTCTTGATCTGAAGACACGCATAGGATATGCATTTGCACAACCCCACCAGACAGAATCTCCAACAACATCATAGTATCCAATAATTCCGAACTCTCCAGGTAAAGGATCAGGTATATTTTCTTTGGGAACTCTTACCCAGTTATTACCGCCATCTGTTGTGGTATACATTTCAAAATACCCATCAACAGGATCTCCTTGACACCATCCATTATTTTCATCCCAAAAATGTACAATATTTGGGAATGCACCACCTTCGTTAAAATCTGCAGATTCTTGTCGAACCCAAGATTCGCCACCGTCGTCTGTATGCCATATACCTTGAGGATCACCTGAATGTAGTGGAGCCCATGCCTTATTTTCATCTAATGCAAAAATCATAGCTAGTTCAGCCTCGTTAGGTGCACCGAAAATTGCGTCTGCCTCCCATAATTCACCACCGTTTAACGTTCGGGTGAACTCCTGTATGGGTTCGTTTGCACCTGATCCATCATATCCTTGTGCCCAAACTATGTTTTCATCTACAGCACACATATAACGTATACCTCTAGATTCCTCCCAAAAACCTGATGCTTGTTCTTCCCAACCATACTGATAAATATTTTCTGCATACATTTTTAGTAATGGTAATCCTTCAGGTTTCTCATGAGCTATAAGATCTAATTTATCAGTCATTGCTGCTCCTGGCATTACAAATGCAAGGATTATTCCTAAGACCACAATTGCCTCTAATAATAGTTTCAGTTTTTTCATTATTCACCTCCACACTACTAATATAAGGAGTAACATCTATTAAAATATAAAAATTTTGGTCAATTTATTTAAAAATATATAAAAAAGAAGAAAAAATGATTATATTTTCTTAGGTATATTTGAAAAATAAAGGAAATTAGTAGGATTGTTGTGGTTGAGTAGGTCTATCAATCTCTACATCACTTTTTGTTACTTTTTCTAGTTCTAATGTTTCTTGTTTTACTAAATCTAAAACTCCCATTATTGAAACAATGCTTAATCTTTGTATATATCTTTTACAGACGTTCGTAAGTTCTAAACGCAAATTCTTTTCAAATTGTTTGTATTCGGCAAGTGTATTAAATACATCCTGTTGATTTTCCATATTTATCAAATAATTAACGATATTAAATTTATAATCTTTTTCTAATAATTAGACAAAAAATTCATACTTAATAATTTAATTAAAGTTATTGTCTTATATGAAAATACAGCCTAACAATCTTTACGAAATTCTTCTTAAAAAATATGGTAATCTAAATTGGTGGCCAATGGATAAGATTTATCATGAAAAAAGAGGTAGTGATCCTAGATTTGAAATAATTGTTGGAGCAGTTCTTACTCAAAATACAGCTTGGTCAAATGTTGAAAAGGCTCTAAATAACCTAAAATCAAAAAATATGCTTGATATAAAAAAGATATCAAATATTTCTGAAAGCACACTAAAAGAATTTATTAAACCTTCAGGATTTTTTAATCAAAAGGCAAAGCGATTAAAAATTTTAGTTAATCATATTTGTGCTTATCATAATGCAGATTTAGATAAATTTTTTAATAGAGACATAAAGGAAATCCGTGAAGAGCTTTTAAAAATAAATGGAATTGGACCTGAAACTGCTGACTCTATTTTACTTTATGCTGGAGGAAAACCCATTTTTGTAGTGGATACTTATACAAAAAGGTTTTGCAAAAGAATTCCAATAAATGTAAAGATATCATACAAGCATATTCAAGATTATTTTCAAAAAAATCTATCTAAATATTATACAAAAAAAGATTTATCAAAAGTCTATAATGAATTACATGCGCAAATTGTAATTTGTGCAAAAGAGTTTTGTAAAAAGAAACCACTTTGTAATAAATGTCCAATAAATCCTTATTGTAAATATAAAAAGGGCTTATTTTAATAAATCTTTGACTTTGTTACTCACAACCTCAGCAGGTATATCCGGAAGAGAAATAAGTTGTGTGGTACCAAGATGTCCTTTTCCAGATAGTTTAATTGTGATAAATCCTGCACTTTCAATTTCTTTTAAATAATTCCAAAACATAGTATGAGTTCTTGGTTTTTCATTGTATTCTTCGCATGTTACAGCATATGTTTTTTCTGCATCGCCAGTATTAACATAAGCAGTTTTATCTTTTTTCAAACGTTTTGAAATTGCATATAATGTAATTAATTGATGACGGTTTAGATTTTTGAGTTTTGTTTCTGTTACAACAGAATATGTTTCAGCCTTTGCAATTCTGACATGTTCGGGAATTACTGTTTGAACATGATCACGATCTGCTGCTATACCTGCTTTCCATAAAAGTTCTATTGCAAACCGTGCATCTCCCCATTCGGCAGCAATATCTGCAATTAAATCAATACAATCTTCTTCAACGGTTCCTTTGTGAAATGCTAAATTAATTCTTTGTCGGACTATATCATATAATTCATTTCTTGTATATTTATCAAGTGATAAAACATTGCTTCTTTTAAAGGTGCTTAAGGAAGATATATCAAGCATAGATAAAACATCTTTTTGTGAAATCAGTAGAATCGATACTGGAATTTTATTTTTTATTGATTCATCTGAAAAACGAGTGAGATTGTAAATAAGATCTGACCCACTTTTATTAATATGAGCATCAGCTTCATCAAGCACTAATAAAAGTTGTGCTTCTCTTCTTGTAAGTTGTTTTCTTAGAACCTCTAACATTTCCTGAACAGAAAAACCACGATCTGGGAATCGTGGATCAAAATAATTTAGAACACCTAGTAGAACCATTGCATCTGTTGATCTTTTTCTACAGTTTATATGGATATATTCAATTATATTACCTTGTTTTCGTGCTAGATTTGTAAGACTTATACAAAACTTTTTTGCAATAACTGTTTTTCCTGTTCCAACAGGACCTTTTATAACAACATTTTGTGAAATTTTAGATAGTAACGGTTTAAACATCTGAGCAAGGAAACGAAGTTGTTCATCTCTATGAATAAGCTCTTCTGGAACATAATCAAAATCAAGTGTACTTAGATTTTTTATTACAGATGATGACATTAGTTCATCTTCAATTATATCACTCATCATCACCTGTAATATCTAGTCAATGATAAATCTTTATCCTAAAATTATTAATAAGTGACTTTAGAATAAATATTATAGACTAAAAAAGCATTTGAAATTCTGAATGAATAATTTCGATAATATAAAAAAATCACTTGAATTTTTAAAAGATGAGTTTAGAGCTTACTATAAAAATTGTAAAATTAAACTACCTGATCGTTTTGGCCGCAGAGAATATGCATTTGTTTTATTTAGTGGTAAAGGAATGATTAGACACATTGGTTTTGAAAAAAAAAGACAAGTTGCAGATTTTTTAATAGATCGAGTTCCAAGTGATGTATATTATTCCTCAGCTTACTATCAAAAACCAGATGCACCAACCATGCAGGAAAAAAATTGGATGGGTGCGGAACTCATTTTTGATTTGGATTCAGATCATTTATCAAATGTTGAAAATCTGAGTTATGAAAAGCAGCTTGAACTTGTAAAAAAGGAATTTTACAAGCTTGTAAATGATTTTTTACTAAATGATTTTGGATTTGAGGAAAAATTTATTGAGCTTTATTTTAGCGGTGGACGTGGTTATCATTGTCATGTAAAAGACCCTAAAATATTTAGCCTTGACAGTGGTGAAAGAAGAGAAATTGTTGATTATATTACCGGTAGAGATCTGAGAGATTCACTTATTTTTCATGAACAAATAACTGGAACAAGAGATTATGGGGAAAGAAGGTATGTTAGTGGAAAATCTTTAAAAATGCCGACTCCAGATGAACCCGGTTGGAAAGGCCGAATAAGTAGGGGAGTAATTGATATTGTTAATGAAATTTTAAATAGCGAAAGTCCCAAAGAAAAATTAAAAGAGTATGGTGTTAAAGAGTCTGATGCAGAAAAATTACTTAAAGATTTATCAGAGGAAAGGGTTCAAAGAATTAAAGAAGGTAAACTTGATCAATCAAAAGCTATAAGAAAGTTTTTTTTAAATAATGCTTTAAGAAAAACAGCTGTTTCTATGAGTGCAGGTGAAACAGATGAACCTGTCACTTGTGATGTAAAGCGATTGATTAGACTTCCAGGTTCCCTTCATGGAAAAACAGGTTTTAAGGTTGAAAAAATAGATTTTGATAATCTTTTGGATTTTAATCCTTTAATTGATAGTATTGTTTTTCCTGATAAACCTGTGAAAGTCACCTTAAATAAATCCTTTTCAATCAAATTGAATAATCAAGAATTTAATTTAAATCAAGGAGATCATGAACTTCCTTGTTTTCTTGCTGTTTTTTTGATTGGAAGAAAACTTGCTTTTATTTCTGATTAATATTTAACCAATTTGATAAAACATATTTTTAAAAAGAGTATGGTAATAGGACATCCTATTTGTTGGAGCAAGTGTTATTCCTGTAAACGCTAATATAAAAAATATTAAAATAAAAAATAAGAATAGTATTATAGAAACAACAGAAAAACAAATATACAATCTTATCGGAGGAGTTAATGTATCATATCTATCTAGTGGACCAAAATTTGAATGGTGGGTTGCCGAGGACAGAAATTTCACTTACCCTATTGTACAAAATAGAGTAAAAGTAAATTTTACATTTCAAATTAGTTCTGTGTCGGCTAGTATATATTTCCCGGCATGGTATACCATAGTCTTCTTAACACTTTGGAACCTGTGTGAGCCAGATGATATGTTGGCTGTAGAATATAGTATAACAAGGGTTCCATTTACACGTGTTGAACCGAAAATAATATATAAATACGTGGAATCAAAACCAACAGATGTACCACCACCGGAATGTAACGTATATGGGGCATGGAACAGTGTTGTAGCCTGGAAATTATTTTTACGTATGGAATTTGATATACGTGTTTATAATTTTTGGGCAGATTTTGTTCCAAGTTGAAACATATAATATAAAAAAATATCGTTAAATCTTTTTTTTCTTTTTTAACATTTTTTTATTTGGAATAAAATTAAACTTGCATTCCAGTTAACAAATTAAAATATAGTTAAAACTCCATACATATAATTTTCATTCCAATTGAATCCAGGAATAAAAAAAATGAGGAGAGTTGATTGTTTTTATTTATCCTAGTCGTTGCAACAATATTTTTAGTATCGGGAATAAGTTAGTGAAACGAGAAAACAAACTAGAGAATAATTTGAATTGTGAAGTTCTAGGTCTTGGTATATTTACATCAAATTTTGCCCATCCACTCTCAGCACCATAGTCATCAATCAGTTTAGCTTTTATTGTATAATCTGCTTTTCTGCTCCAACTATGCGACAAAGTAAAAGCCCCACCTGATTCAACAAATCCTTCATCTACTCCTCCATCACCCCATTCAACGTGATAGGTCATATCATCACCATCTGGATCAATACAGTTTGTAAAATCATAATCATGAATAATTCCGACACCACCACTTTGAGGCCCATCAATCAATGGTGAATAAGGACGATTATTATCTCTACCAAAAGTCATAAAGCACATATCTACTAAATCCATTGGTGGATCATTACTCCAAGTTTGTCCATCATCCAAAGAATAATATGCCTGCCCGTTTGCATAACCATTTTTTGAATTTGCACCCCAGATATATGCATTATCTGTTTCGTTTGTAGTATAGCACACAATATAATATGTTTCCCCAACATTTATCAGAAAATCATCAAAATCACATTCAATCCAACTACCATCTGGATACTCAGTAATGTCTCCAGGATTAATTGAAATAAATTTAAGATTGTCACCTAGGAGGTTTTCCCGAATTGCAATTATTAAAGGATAAATTGTTGGGGGAGTTGTATTTCTCGCAAGAAACAACTGGATGCGAGTCAAAATCATTTTACTAGGTTTAAAAGATTGTGCGATAGTCCAATTATAATAAGGCTCACTTTCATTCCTATAATTACCAATAGGAAATCCAATATTAAGTTCAATCATATATTGATCAAGTTCGTCACCCTTAATGACGGATTTAATTTCTTCTTTTATCATCACATCCATATTAATAGCTGTTATAACTGGTAAAGACATTATAATCAAAAGCGTACATACAAAAATTCCTACTATTTTTTTCATTATTTTTTTCCTCCCTCTTTTTAAAAGAGTTGTTATACGGTATATGATATGTTAATTTAAATATAACCCAGGAATAAAAAAGAATTTACAAAAAATTCCTGGATTAATACTCTGTCAACAAAAATTTAGTTCCAATGAAAAAATCTAAAAACATAGTTAAAACTTACAATTTGTTAATCTAAAATCAAGTTAGTTTATTTTTATTTCTGGTTAAAATCAATTTATGTATTATTTTAAGAAATTTCAAAATATATTTAATTTGATTTTATATATATCTATGAAAATTATGAATAAAGAAAAAACTGAGGGTAAATTTGTAAAGGTCTCTATTCCAAAGTCTATTATAGAAAAAATTGAACAACGCATTAAACAAACAGGTTTTGAATCTGTTTCTTCCTATATAAGTTATGTATTAAAGGAAGTTTTATCAGAAGATGAAGAAGAGGATGTTTTTTCAAAGGAAGATGAAGAAAGGGTTAAAGAGCGTTTAAAGGCCCTTGGATATCTAGATTAGAAATAATCAGGGTAAATCCATATGATAATTATGCAACTTATAAAATTAGATAAACACGTGAATTATATTGTATCAGGGCTTGAGAGATCTGGTACATCAATGTTAATGCAGATTTTAAATGAAGGGGGAATACCCACCATTTTTGATGATTTAAGAAAGGCAGATAAAGACAATCCAAAAGGTTATTTTGAATTAGATGGTGGAAAAATCATTAATAGTTTGATTGAAAAGAAGTTTCCCTTTGACAAACAAAAAGGAAAATTCATAAAAATTACAGCATATGGTTTAAGGTTTCTACCGCCTGGAAATTATAAAATTATTTATTCAGAGAGAAATATCGATGAAATTCTTGATTCAATGGAAGAAATGATTGGTAAAAAAGATGAACAACGTGAAAAAACAAAAGAAGCTTTCCTTAGGTTAAATTTTAGTGTAAAAAATCAGATTATTAAAAGAGACGATATTTGCTGCTGTTTTGTAAATTATAATAAGTTTTTGTTAAATCCAAAAGAAAATATCAAAAGAATTACTAATTTTTTAAAAATTCCTAATATAAATCTTGATAAAATGGTTAATATTGTTGATAAAAAGTTGTATAGAAAAAGAAGGTAAGCAATAAATTTTTTAAAATTGCAACAAAAAAGAATTGAAAATTTCCTTATTTGTTTCAATATTTATTTAATTAAATACATTATGTGGAATTGAGCTTAGAAAATGGATGATGAGGAAATAGAATATAAAACTCTACGAAAAATTCAGGAAATGGAGAAAAATTCACCTGTATTAACCGAATTAAAATCTTATTTTTATGATAAACTTAATAAATATTTGAAACACCTTGAAAATAGACTTAAAAGCGAATCCTCTCAGCAAAAACAGATTCTTTTAAAAGATGAAATACAAAATATTAAAAAAATTGCGACAAATATTTATGAACAGAGAGAAAAAAAGATAATTCTTGCAGCAGTTACCAAAGTTCGTGGAGGAAACCCAGATTTATCAAAAATGATAGATATTGAAGAAAACCTTTTTAATTCTATTTTAAATTTAATGCTTAATTCTCGTAAAAAATTCTTAGAAGATAAAACAGAAGAATTTGTCGAACCTGAATCTTCAAAAAAAAATGAAAAAGAAAAGGATGATGAAAAAAAGCAAGAACCTTCAGAAAAAGAGCATAATTTAAAAGAAAAAAATATAAATCCAATTGTAAGAATCACAGAAAATATTCCAGAATTTATCGGAACAGATGAGAAAAAATACAATTTACGCAATAACGACATTGTTTCAATTCCAGAGGATATGAGCGATATGTTAGTTAGCCGTGGAGTTGCAAAAAAGGTAAATCATAAGTAGCTTACATTTTTATAATGTATCCACCTTTTTGAGATATATTTTCAGGATTTGGATTAATGTATCCAACTCCCGAAATATTATCTCTATGTTTTTCTATTGATTACCTGTCATGTCTGATTGTTTCCTTTTTTCCGACTCCAGTTTTTTAATTCTTGCCAAGAGTTCTTGAATGATTTTTTTTATCTTTGAGATTAGGGTCCACTGGCTCATTCTCATCTGGCTTTAATACTTCTCTTCTCCAGTCTCCAGCCATCGTTATAGATGTTCTTAAATCCTTTATCCTCTGATTTTTCTCCTTTCCTTCTGACCATGTGTGCACTACCTCTTTGATTTGTTTCCTAAAATAAAGTATCAATACCCTTATTTCATTAGTTGATTTTGTTTGCTTGATTGCCTTCCACTGATTATATCTAAAAGGGTATTTGCCTCCTCTTGCAGATATGTGTTCTGTCGGCTCTCCATCCTTATTGACATAGAATTTTCCTATCTTTTTTCTTTTTTTACTCATCTCTCCAGCCATTATTTACAACATTACCCTAACATAAAATGCTCACAAACAGATTACAGACACAAATCCCCTAACTTTTTGTTACCACAATCGACTAACGAAAAGCCTAAATATTGGGTGGGATTGAGTCATCACTAATTATCGATACCGTACAGTCATCGCATATCTCATCTGGATTGTCTGTCTCTTCAACCCCACATATCTTACAATTCATTTTCTACCCACCTTTAAACTACATTAAACAAAAATAATTGGGGATTACCTCCCATTAATAACTTTATTATATTTTTTCTCCAATATT
>CAYFVP010000111.1:0-17362 GCA_964346655.1 uncultured Thermoplasmatales archaeon | reverse complement strand
GAACCAACAATAGCGTAGGTAATGGCACATATTATCAAGGTTTTCATAATGCAAGTGAGAACGGTAAGTGGTGGTATTGGAATGTCACAGTTAATGATGGAGAGGTGAATAATTCGAGTGATATTTTTTCGTTTTTCACAGGTTTTGAATCCAAGATTCATAATATAGGTATTACTAATATCTCTGGTTATTTATTGATGAGGATTGATTATTATAATGAAACCAGTGAAGAATGGGTGGTTGATTTGGAGGTTGTCAATGATACTACTCCAAGGTTTATTGATATCGGTGAAGAGCTTGCTTTGGATGAAATATTTAATCCATGTAATGTGAGTACTGATGATTTTAGTAATGGTTATGGCACGTATCGTGTTTATGCTGCGTTGTGTGATCCTGATGGCAACGTGTTGGTAAATGATATTCAACCTGGTAAAACTTCAGAGGAGAAGACTTATATTGAGGATTGGTATGAGTTCACAGCAACAGGTAGTTAAATTTCTTTAAAATTTAATCGAAATCAGGTGTTAAAAACCTAGTTTTTTTTTTTATTTTTTATTCTAATAATGTTACAAAAAAGAAAAGAAAAAAGATACGTTTTAATGAGTTGAACAAAAAATCCGAAACAACCATTTTCGTGTATTGTTTCGACTGGAATTATTCCGAGAGGCAAATTATAGGCCTCGGCGGATTTAGGAAAGATTGAAACATTATAAAAATCTTTATTAAACTAAAAAATGTTATAAACTATTTTTTACTTAGTATTTATAAATGAAGCTATTATTAGTTCATTTAAAAAAGATACAACTTCTAGATATTAAAAAATCAAATAGACCAACTGGAATTTTTCCTAATTCAAAATCAAAACAATTTATTAAAGAAAATTCTATTTTAGGGACGTTTATTTGTGTGGAAAAAAAAGATGTTAATAAGGATGAAATTGCAAAAAAAGCTTTTGTAATAATTCAAAATCATTTAAATATGCTAAAAAGAAAAAAAATATTATTAATACCTTTTGCTCATTTGAGTAGATATTTGGCTTCACCGAAAGAAGCGATTAGGATTATTGATAATATTGAAAAAGAATTTTTGGCTCGGAATTATTACATAAAAAAAGCATCTTTTGGCTATCATAAAAATATTAACCTAAGTTTGAGTGATTTAGTTATACATGGCCATCCTGGAAGCGTAGCTTTTCGGGATATATAAATATTTTAATATTTAAATTACAAATAAGAATTATATAATATTTTTAAAAAAATGATTTTACTTATGAAAAATTATAAATAAATTATTATAGATATCGAAAGAGGTTGGTATTAATTAAAATTGCTCAAGTAATTAGATTGATTTTATATTTCATCCTTGCTTTTTTTATTTTTTATTTAGGACTTTTTCAAACTGAATCTATTATTGATGGTTTATTGGTAATGTTATGGAGTATTATTTTTAGTGGAGTTATGGAAATAATTTTTATTCATTTTGAATCAAGAGAAGAATTAGGTAAAATACTTGATAGTTTCAAGGAAGAATTAATAAAAGCATCTCCTAGATACCCTATGATTGAAGGAGAGCATTTTTTAAGAATTATTTATGAGGAAATGAAAAAGGATGCATGCACTACTTTTGATGCAATATGGTGTGGCAAATACACTCAGTTTGATGTAAATAAATATTTTGAAGATGAAAAAAATATAATTCTATCTAAAAATAAGGGCCCTATAGAATTTAAAATTCGTAGATTGATAAATAATGATCGTAATAATATTGATAAACATAGAGAGTTAATGAAGGACGTTATTAATAAAAAATATTATGAAATAGAAGAAACAGATGTCTGTAATTTTGAATTAGTTTATAGTGATTATGAACATGAAGGTAGTTTAGCAGACCGTGCACTTTTTATATTCTTAGACATTAGAGGTATTCCAAAATTGGGTGTTAGTTTCGATAGCGGAGTTCATCCAGAAGTTTCATCAATTACCCAAACAATTAAAAAAATATTTGATAGATTCTGGTCTAAAAAAGAAGGTGGTGAGTAATCTTAAAAATTCCTTCAATAAAAAAAATAAAATTGGTTTGGAATAAATTAGCACCAAAATATGATCATTTTGTTACTTTTACAAAAGATCCTCTTTTGAGAAAATTTCAAAAAGCTGAAAAGAGAACTCTTTTCAGCTTAATTAGTAGAGAAGCTAATAATGATAATTTAATTTTAATAGAAATTGGGTGTGGGACCAGTAGGTTACTTTTTAGATTGATTAAATCAAAGACTTATAAGAAAAATGCGTTAAAGATTAAATTTATAATTGGAATAGATGATTCTGACAGTATGTATACAATTTCCTCTTATGAAAAAGATAAACAGATGCGTAATAAAAAATTTCCTAATGATATAAAAAGTAAATTAAAAATTCTTAAAGTAAATGCTGGAGAATGGAAAAAACTTGAGAAAAAAATTAAAAATAATGTTGGAAGTAAAAATTATAAAAATTGTAAAAAAATTGTTTTTTGTATTTTAAATACACTAGGTATCATGCATCCTAATGAAAGGAAAAAAGTTATTTATTCAATGGCAAAAATTGCAGGAAATAATGGTATACTTTTTATTTCAACCTTTAATGCAGGCATGTTTAAATCATATGCTCCAAGAATTTATGATGAAATTAAAGATATTACAGGCTTCTTTGATGATAATTCATTTGATTCAATTAACAATGATTTTATTAGTAGGGATTATTATTATAGTCATTGGTTTAATTTCAATGAAATAAAAGATGATTTAAATGAATATGTAAATGGTAAAATCAACACAAGACTGTTAAATGATATTGGAATTATAACAGTAGCAAGAATTGAGAAATTAATCGATAAAAAAGAAAATAAATGGAGTTTTTATTTTACCAGACCACCTGAACTAGATCATAAAAATAGTATTAGTTCACCTAAGACCGCATATAATAAATACCAAAAGAAAAAAGGATTTTAGTACGGTGAACAAAATCCGGAACAAATGATATACTAATAACTTCGATTGGAATTATTCCAAGAGGCAAATCATAGGCCTCGGCGGGGCTGTCCCTAAAAATTTACTAGTAAATTTGTGTTCCCTTCCCGGCGGGAGCATAATTTTTATAGTATATAAGAGATAATTTTCTTCATTGACTATTCATAAATTATTATAAAAGGAAAAAAAAAGAGGAGATTGTTTTTTATTTTATCAATTCTAACATTCTCTGTAGTACTGAAAACATATCAATATATCTTAAAAAAGAGGAATCAATTTTTAATCTATATCGTGGTATGTTTACTTTTATCGACTCTGACCAACCGCTTTCATAATCCCATTTGTCCTTTGCCTTTACCTTAATCTGATAATTACCTTGTTTCTTCCAACTATGAGAAACAGTACATTTCTCTCCTGATCTATATGGTCCTCGCCATCCACTGGCAGTGTTATCTCCCCAGTCAAACCAAAACCATATAGGATCTCCATCTGGTTCAATAGTTGAAGTTGTATACTCATAATTAATTCGTACAGTTCCAGTAAGGGGACCATCTGGTGGCTGAGGTGTATATGGTGAGACTTTTTTATATTCAAGCCATGTTGCTACTCGTTCTATTGTAACATTACATGGTTTTGGATCGCATGTATCAACACAATTATAAGACCATCCTAAATAATTTGAAGGTCCACCACTGATAGTTGTTACAAATACTCGATTACTTGTTGCTCCAAAGTAATTGTCACTACTTGTGCTATCATCCCAGGTTACATCTACTGGAATCCATCCATAATTTGGGAGATAAATTTGACTCCAGCGATGAAAAACAGTATCATTATGTGGTGTTACACCTGTGGTTGTCATTACAGTTCCACCAACATATCGTGCTGGTATACCTGCGATCCGACAGAGCGCTATATATAACCAAGTATATTCGGTGCAAGAGCCATGACCTTGCAAGAGCACAACTGGTGCTTCATCCCATTTGCCATCCATATGGTAGTATAAATGATCTTTAACATAATCATGTAATAATTTTGCCTTCCAATACAAATTAGTTTCTGAACCTATTGCTTCTTGGACAGCATCTTGAAGTGTCTGATTTGTTAAATTATACATCGTTGCATCAGCTGTATATTTATTCAATATAACATCTGGTATAGGACCAAAAACATTTTCAGGATCAATATCAAATGTTATATTATAGATAGTAGCATTAACCTCATAATATGTTATCGATGTTTCTCCTCCAGGGATTGCTCTCTCGTAGAATGCAATCATCTGTGACCAATTATCCAATGCAGTAGAAAATAAATCAGGAGTGAAAATCACCTCACCTAAAACTACTTGATTAAGGAGTGTAGGTGCTTCTGGTGGGACAGCGTATCGTGTCTGGACTGTTATTCCTCGTATTCCATTGTTTTTTACAGTATCAGTATATTTAATTCTAACATCAACTGGATCCCAAAGCGTATAATCAGAATATTTTAAATCATCATAATTAATATGATGATCATTAACATTTATATCACTTAAAAAATTATATTCATTGTCATAGTTTATTACATCATCGCAGAGAAAACAATCACGATTTAATTCTTTATTATTTTCAACATTTATTATACCTGCTTGGGTAGGCTCAGTAAATTTCAAAAATGGTAAAATTGTTGTGATTAACAGCGTACAAACAAATATTCCAACTATTTTTTTCATTTTAATCCTCTCTTTTCCAACAAGAGTTACTATATGATATTAGATATTGTAATTTAAATATAACCCAAAAATAAAAAAGAGAAATTGGAGATCGAATCTTGATGTGTAAAGGAAAATATTAGATATCAATAATTATTTCAAAGTCAAAGATTATATTTTTTCATTGTTGGAGCTTCATTGTATTAATAAGCATGCTCACCGGGAGCACTTCCTCCTGTAGAATCACACATTTTACAGTAAAAATAAGTAAATGAGGATTTATACCTGAATAAGAAGTTCAAAACTTGAGTTTATTATTCTGATTTCAATTTTCAACACTCTAAATCTATATCGCTATAATAAAAGTCAGCATTCTTTCCAGCATTGGAAACTGTACAAACAACCACTTTCGAAGGTTAAAGTTGAAACTGAAAGGTTTGGTCTTAGGCATAGTAACTTCAAGTGTACTCCAATCACTCTTTGCACCATAAATGTCTTTAGCTTTTGCTTCGATAGTATATATTCCTTTTTTATCCCATATATGACTATCACTGTACCCTGGAGGACCAGAAGCTTGAAAAGTAGTCCAATCTGTTATACTTCCATCATCCCACTTGATATAGTAGGATACATTGTCTCCATCTAAATCAGTCGAAGTAAATGTATAAATGTAAGAAGTACCTGCATTTCCACTTGGTGGACCACTTATATCTGGTGCTCTTGGTGGTTCATTTTCAACAATTGTCACTGGGTATACATCAGACCATTGGCTCTCCGCATCATTTGTGTCTTTGGCTTTTGCTCTTATTTCAAAGTCATCTGGTGAAGTCCATGTATGGTTGACAGTTGCTATTTCATCTGAGTTGTATGATCCAATCCATTCTTCTACCTGCCCGTCTCCCCATTCGATGTAGTAGTAGACATCATCTTCATCTGGGTCTATTGTGTGAAAATTGTATTCATACTCTATTCCTACTGCCCCGTTAGTCGGGCCATCAATTGTTGGTTTATCTGGTGATTGATTTTCACCTATGATTTTAATCAACCAAACATCAGTGCCTTCTTCATTAAATGACGCTGTTGGTCCTGTGGTCATCCAGCCGCAATCAGGCATTGTAGCTCCTGCGATTATGTATCCACCGTCATTGGTCTGCTGAACTGAATATCCCCAGTCACAGCTTTCTTCTTCAAATCTATAAATATAATTCCATTCCTCGTTTCCATTGTAATCTGTTTTAATCAACCAAACATCTGGATCTCCTATACCATATGATGATGCCCATCCTGTGATTATGTATCCACCATCGTTTGTCTGTTGAACCGAACGACCTCTATCAGAAGCAGGTCCTCCAAATGCCTGGTTCCATTCTTCGTTTCCATCGGAGTCTGTTTTAATCAGCCAGACATCTGATTTAGCTACAAAATATATCTCTGTGTCTCCTGTGATTATGTATCCACCGTCATTGGTCTGTTGAACCGAATAACCCATATCAACTTTATTAGGAACGCCGGTTCCTCCAAATGTCTGATGCCATTCTTTAATTCCATTTGAATCTGTTTTAATTAACCAAACATCACAACCAGTATTATCTGAATCATATGAGACTGTGTATCCTGTGATTATGTATCCACCTTCATTAGTTTGCTGAACCGAAAAGCCTCTATCATGACTGCTTCCTCCAAATGTATAGTTCCATTCTTCGTTTCCATTTGAATCTGTTTTAATCAGCCAAAAATCTGAACCTCCTGCACCATATGAGTCTGTATATCCTGTGACTATGTAGCCACCTTCGTTAGTTTGTTGAACAGAGTAACCCCAATCAACACTGCTTCCTCCAAATGTATAGTTCCATTCTTCGTTTCCACTTGAGTCTGTTTTAATCAGCCAAACATCCCATTCTCCTGCACCAAATGACGCTGTGCATCCTGCTATTATGTATCCACCTTCGTTAGTTTGCTGAACTGAAGAGCCTCTATCATAACTGGTTCCTCCAAATGTAGAGTTCCATTCTTCGTTTCCATTGGAGTCTGTTTTAATCAGCCAAACATCCCAGTTTCCTGCACCAAATGAAAAAGTGGCTCCTGTGATTATATATCCGCCATCGTTGGTCTGCTGAACTGAAAAGCCCTCATCATAAGAGCTGCCTCCAAATGTCTGGTTCCAGCCATTTTTTCTATTGTCAAGTGCAATACTATTGCCACCGACATAAAGAGTATTAATTCTATCTAAGAATATTAATTGTTTTTCTTTTACTAGAGTCCCAGTAGTTGGTAAAACAGTAGTTATCAGTAGCGTACAAACAATAATTCCAATTAATTTTACTTTCATAATTTTTACCTCCTCCACATATTTATAATAGATAATAATCTATGAAGTATTGGAAATCCTTCTAATAAACTTAACCAATAAGAAACAATTGATACTCTGTTTCTTGGTGTTGAAAGATAAACAGAAACAACATCAAAATCTAAAGGATCTTCAAGATTAACAACCTTAATATTTCCACTAAATTCTTTATCCTTTTCACTTGGTGCTACCACAGATACTTCAACTTTTATAGGTCCATCTTCAGGTGTAAGACCAGAACCATCCATAGGAGAAATCGTCCAAATACCCCACTCAGGAATACTATCTAAATCAATATACCAATTAAGCTCTGAGCCAGGATCACCAATATTTTCAACAGTAAAACTACCAATAACCGTGGTACCAACTTTTATATTACTCCAACGTAACTTACCATAACAATTCAAATCAGACTCAGGTAATTCCTCAGTTGTAAATGTAAAGGATTTCTCAGAGCTATAACCACTCTCGGAGTCAGTAGCATTCACAAACCAAATATAAGTTGTATAAGATTGAAGGTCAGATACAGAACAGATTTTTTTACCATCATATTCATTTAAACCACTACTACTACCAATATTAGGACAAGTTTCAATAGTCCAACTAAAACTATCACCTTCAGGATCAGAAATAAAAATAGACAATTCAGAAATTGTAACAGGTACATTAATTGCCTCATCCACTGGGAATTCATCTGAAAGCTCAGGAGGTAAATTCTCTGGTTCTTCAATTGTAATGAAACACCATATCGGACCAAATGTAGTTCCACCATATTCATCATATGCAATAATTTGCCAATAATAAGTTGTATCCCATTCCATAGTCCCTGGATCATACCAGTTTTCCACTTGACCTAGCGAAACTAGTTCATCAGGAGTAGGATCATCAGCTTCAAAAAACACATTATAGAAGAGTTCATCACCATCTGGATCACTACATTCCCAGCTGAGAATAGCATTTATATCAACATTAATAGCACCATCAGAAGGATAAGGATTACTAGGAGAATCAGGTGGAACATTTGCTTCTGTAGTAAAACTCCAAATGGGTCCAGATGTTGATTCACCATAAATATTCCAAGAGACAATCTGCCAATAATACTGTGTACTATAGTTCATTTTTCCAGGATCATATGTCATCTCTTCTTGATTCTCAGAAACCAAAACATCAGGAGAGGGATCATCTGCTTCAAAATAAACATCAAAGGTAAGAGGATCCTCATCAGGGTTAAAACAGTTCCAACTTAGATCGGCGTTAACATCAACATCAATAGAATCGTCAAGAGGATTAGGATTACTTGGAATATAGGGGGTATATCCGCAAGCTATTATCTGTGACCAATTTCCCTCTTTGTTATCATTATCAGTTACTGTAAGTTCTATAGAATATTCTCCGATTTCAGAATAAGTATGCTCAACTATTAGCCCTGTTCCACTTTCACCATCACCGAAATCCCAATCATAGGAAACAACAGTTCCATCACGATCATAAGAGGATGATGCATCAAAAAGAACTGATAAATCATCTATTGTATAAATAAAATCTGCCACTGGTGGCTGTTCACCCCATTCATACATCAAAGGATAATAATCCACACTTCCGCTGTCATCCCCAGGGATAATATAAAGTGTATCTCCTATACCATCCCAGCCAGGTATGTCTTGATTTGGACCGCGATAATTGTCTTCTTCTGTGTAATCTTCATAGAAGTTACCACCACTGGGATACCCATTATCCCAATAATTATAACCGTATTCATCCCATGCATTATCAAGTATATTATTATGGTATATTGTGTTGTTGCATCCCTCAACAATATCTCCTTCCCAATCATATAGACATAATCCTTCGAATCCGCTATTTGCAATGTAATTATTTGTAATAGTACAGTTACCTGTATAAACAAGCCAAAATCCAAAGAAATCATTATTGATTATGATATTGTTTGATATTAGGGAATTGTTGGAATGCCATTGCATATTAATACCGTCTTGATTATTGTTAATAATGTTATTAGTTATTATGCTATAAGGGCAATCTGCACACCATATCCCTGAATTCCCATTGTTTTTGATTTCGTTTCCAGTATAAGTTAGACCTGTAAAAGGATGCTGACTGCTAGCCCATGCCACAATTCCATAAGCATTATTTGATTTTATGATGTTATTTGAAACAATGCAGTCATTGATACTTTTATACCAACTATCGAATTTAACACCGTGATAATTATCAATAATAATATTATTATCAATGTGGACAGAATCGGTAGTAACTTTAATTCCAGCAGCAACTTCAGCACTCCTTCTAATCGTAAAATCTTGTATGTATACATCATTAGCAGATACAAGTATAACATCTGATTCATAATTACCATCAATAATCGTAGTAGATTTATCTTCACCAATAAGATTGATAGTTTTAATAACTACCAAAATCTCATAATAGGGTGAAGAATCATCATAGACAAATACTGTATCGCCACTAGATGCATTATCAATTGCATCCTGAATCCTAGTGTAGTTCCCTTCTCCACTTCCGCCAACGTATAAAATATTACTATTTTTTGTAGATAATGTTTTTTTATTATTATTTGTTACAGTTCCAGTTACAGGTAAAACAGTTCCAACTAACAGCATACATACAAAAATTCCAATTAACTTAACTTTCATTTCTTTTTACCTCCTCCGATTTTATATATTTGAATCTGATAAGCAGTATATAAATTATATGCTAAATACTGTCACATTTCAACGCATAATCCCGCCTAAAAAATAATTAATCCGTTGTTCGACAATGGAATTATATATTAAATCCATTGTTCAATAAATATAATATATTTTAAATATTTATAATACTAACAAAATAAAATAATATATTTTTTAGTGTAAGGAATTAATAGTATTAACAACAATCCCCGATAGAAGCATAGTCAAAAAAATATTTATGTTTTAAGGAGAAATCCAGGGATCTTTACCGGTAAATTAGGTACTAAATCACTTCCTAAATATACATTGGAACAAACTATAGATGATGATATTATTGATAATATAAAAGATATTTTAAGGAATTAAAATGAAGAACCATGAATGTAATATCTATATCATAACTAAAAATGGTGCAAAACAGAGTTTCTGTAAAGAGAAAGACGGTTGGATACAAACCAGTTCAAAAGATATAGTTTGATGTTGTACTGCAGAACAAGTATTATCTCATATCTTACCACCATTGGCATTTGGACATGTTACTCTTAAAGTTGAGCCTGACATTAGGGAAGAAAAATGACAGCAAAAGTAATTCAACTCTTTTTATGTCAACAGGAGAAAACGTTACTATTTTACCAGTAAAAGCCAGTCAATATCTCGTACCCTGTATAATATTTTTAGAAAGAAAAGAGAAGGTTATGGTTTTTATTTATTCTGGTCTTTGTAATAGTATTTTTAGAATTGGAAACAGATTAGCGAAATAGGAGTACAAACTAAATAATAAATTGTTGGTTGAGAATTTACTACGTGGCATATTTACTAGTAAGGGATCTGACCATACACTTACAGTACCATGTGGATCATCTTTGGCCTTTGCCTTTATCTGATAGTTAGCCTGTGTTGTCCATGTGTGACTGGCACTTCCTGACAAACCAGATTTATATGGTCCAACCCAACCACTATTTGTGCCATCTCCCCAATCAAACCAGTAATATATTTGATCTCCATCGGGATCTATAGCAGTTGAAGAATACGTGTAAGATGTCCCTATTTTTCCATTTGTTTGACCTGATGGTTTTGTTGGTTTATTTGGTGGTTGGTTTGTAGATATTCCTAATTTTATTAACCAGAACTCATTATATGTGGTAAATTTTGTCCCAGCAATAATATAGTAACTATCTGTTGTTTGATCTGCACATTGGCCATCATCGTTACCTAATCCACCATAGGTATCATCCCATTGTTTGGTACCTACGTTATCTGTTTTAATTAAATAGACATCAACACCTCCTGAGCCATAAGATTGAGTTGTACCACATATTATATAACCTCCATCTGATGTTTGACGAACAGAATTACCTTGATCATCATTTGTCCCACCATAGGTCTGAGACCATAAAAGATTACCACTGCCATCAGTCTTAATCAAATAAACATCAGACTGTCCTGCTCCAAAGGACTTAGTATATCCTGAAATAATGTAACCGCCATCACTGGTCTGGCGGACTGAGTTGCCTCTATCATCATTATTTCCACCATAATACTTAATCCACAAAATATTTCCACCGTTATCTAACTTTACCAATTCAGCATCTTCTTGTCCTGCACCAAAAGAATCTGTGTACCCAACTATGATATAGCCACCATCTGTAGTTTGACGTATACAATGCCCATATTCTGCACTACCACCACCGACTTTTCGTTCCCATTGTTTGTTCCCGTTAGAATCTGTCTTTATTATCCACATATCAGGGGGTCCAGGTGCGTAGGTGTATCCTCCTACAATTGCATAGCCACCATCTGTGGTTTGTACGACAGAATAGGCGGTATCAAGCATTAGACTACTGAAAAAGTTATTCCATTGTTGTATACCGTTTGCGTCTGTTTTAATCAACCATAAACTATGGCCGCTGTACATCCCTGCGATAATGTATCCACCATCGGTGGTTTGTTGTACGCAATAACCAATATCATAACCTGGAGTTCCATAGGTTTGTGTCCATTGAGAATTTCCATTTGCATCAGTTTTTACTAGAAATACTTCTGCATTAGTTCCTCCAGTTGTATAGATCACACCTGTAGCAATATAGCCGCCATCATTAGTTTGCTGAACAAAATAACTATAACCTGTATCTGGCCATCCATAGGTTGTTTCCCATTGAATAGGTGGCTGGGTAAATGATCCAATAATTCTATTATTTATTGTTCCTGATGTTGGAAAGACAGTCGCAATCAACAGCGTAAATATCAAAACTACTATTATTTTCGCTTTCATTTTGTTCCGCCCATATTAATAAAGAAATCTAAAATAGTATATGATATGGGGATTTAAATATAACCTAAAAAAATAAAAAAAGAGAAATTGAAGATAGAATCCTGATAAGTAAAGCAAAATATTGAGTTAGCCTAATATTTTTTTCTCCTTATTATTTATAGAAAAATTTTTATTTACTTCTCTATTATTATATAAATTGGGGATTGAAAAATATGAAGAAATTACTACCGATATTAATAGTAGGAGTTTTAATACTAAGCGGATTAGGTGCTGTTGCATTAACCAATAACAATCAAAAGAACACTGGTATCAAGAATGAATCAATTGTTGTTTCAAAACCTACCATTGAAGATGCTGGTAACTATGTACGGATGAAACTTCCAGAATCAACTTCTTCTATTTTAGATGCAGGTAAACCTATGTTACCTGTTATTACAAAAGTTTTTACCTTACCATTCGGATCAAAAATAAAAAATGTGGATGTGAGTTTTACTGAAGAGCATGAAATAGAATTATCAAGAGAAATACAACCATGTCCTAAGGCATTACCAATGATTGCTGGGATGAAAGTAACAACAGAACTTGTGAAAGATCTAGCTATTTATCAAAGTGCTGAATTATATCCACCAAAGAGATATTCTTATTCTGCTGGAGTAGGTCTAGATGGAGAAGATCATGTTATTTATCTTTCAGTTAGATGTTTTCCAGTAAGATATTCTCCTGCACAAAATAAGATTTATTACAGTGAAAATATAGATTTAGAAATAATATATGAATTACCTGAAAATCCTATGTTATTTCCAGATAAATATGATCTTTTAATTATTGCTCCAAAAGTATTTTCAAATGCTCTTCAACCTTTAATTAATCATAAAAATAGTTTCGGAGTAAAAACAATTCTAAAGACAGTTGAAGATATCTACTCCCAATATAATGGCTATGATAAACAAGAGGAAATTAAATATTGTATAAAAGATGCAATTGAAAGCTGGGGAATAAGTCATGTATTGTTGGTTGGAGGTATGAAGGGTCAAAAATATGAATGGTATTTACCAGTTCGATATACAAATAATCATGCTGGAAAACCTCTTGAAACAGGTTTTATAAGTGATCTTTACTATGCAGATATATATAAAATAGAAGACAATGAAACTGTTTTTGAAGATTGGGATTCCAATGGAAACAAAATTTATGCCGAATTTATATCTGTATACAATGAAACCTCAAAACTCTATGAGTTAATAGATAAAGATATTTTAGACTGCCGTCCAGATGTAAATGTTGGAAGATTGGCTTGTCGATCAATTTCAGAAGTAAATATGTTAGTAGATAAGATAATTAAATATGAGGAAAGTCCAGCTAATCCAGATTGGTTCAATCGTTTTCTTTTGATGGCAGGTGACACCTATCCAAATGAAGAAGATCCAGATGCTTTCGAAGCAGAAATAGATACAGATCTTTCAGCAAGCTACATGGAGGGATTTGAAATTGTAAGATTATGGACATCCCTTGGAACTCTTACAGGACAAGCTGATGCAGAGCGGGAGATAAACAATGGTGCAGGATTTATTCATATGGCTGGACATGCAAATCCATCGGTTTTGGTAACAAATAAACCAAAAGGTGGTGGAAGGGTAATTATTCTTCAAATGTATAATATGCCGTTTCTAAACGCTTTTTGGGCATTGTTTTATCAAGGAAAAGGAATTATTGGTGCACTCCAAAAATTAATGGAACCAAGAAATCCAGACATACATAATGGTAATAAACTACCAATTGTAGTGATAGGAGGATGCCATAACAGCCAAATCAATGTTACAAGGAGAAATATTTTAACCCAGGGTTTAACCCGCGCATATGGTTATGGAGTACATGGACCAAAATGTTTTAGCTGGTATTTATCAACTGTCAAAAATGGTGGTGTCATTGCCTCAATGGGAAATACTGGTCTTGGAATGGGGTTACCAGGATTCAATTATACAGAGGGACTTGATGGTTGGCTATTTCCCCGATTTTTCTATAATTATGGCGTAAATGGAAAAGAGATATTAGGGGATTCATATAGCGCAGCAATAACTGATTATGCAAATGAGTTTGATGTAAATGAGATATACACCCCTACTGAAGAAGAAGGTCCAGGTGCTATGAGACAAATGATTGAACAGTGGGAACTTCTTGGTGATCCAAGCCTTAAAATAGGTGGATATTCTTAATAAACGCAATAAAAGGTCAATAAATAATATCATTTCATTTCTTGTTTAATTATGTTATTAATAAACTAGTAGATAACTGGGATTTTTACCTAAAAGTTTTACTTCATAAAATATAATTTATTATTCTCTGCAGTATTGGAAACATATCAATAAATCTCAACCATAATATTGATCTGTTTCTTGGAATTGTTATTTTAACTTCAAATTCAGACCATTCACTTTCATCAGAATATTCATCCATTGCCTTAGCCTTAATTGAATAGGTGCCTCTTTTCGACCATCTATAAGACCTTGTTATTTCAGTACCAGATGGATAAGGTCCATCCCATTTCCTATTTGAATAATCATCCCATTTAATATAAAACCATATATCATCTCCCTCTGGATCTATTGATAAAAATTTGTAATTGTATGTCATTCCTACTCGCCCAGAGATTGGACCAGTTATTATTGGAGGTATTGGAGGAATATTCCTTTTATGTGGTTCCATTAAGGGATACCTATCTTTTATGTTACCAGCACCAGGTATATATGGGGAATCTCCAATACCATCACCATTATCGTCTGAACCAGTGTAATCATCCCAGTAATTTCCCCCAGATGGATAACCATCATCCCAATAATTTCCTTTTCCCCCATCATATGCATTTCGCTTATTATCAATAAAGTTATTATGATAAATATGGTTATTAGTATTTCCACTACCGATGTATAAACCATAAAGATTATTGGTTTGAGAGAATGTATTATCAGTGATTATATTTCCATTGGAACTATAAGCTACTATGCCATGAAAATAGTTCCTTGAGATGTTGTTTCCAATTATTGTGTTATTGTCAGAAAAAAGTAATATACCATCACGCCCACCTTGGATTTTATTACCCATTATAGTTGTTTTTATACTAGAACCAGAAATGTATATACCTTCTTCAATATAATTATTAATTATGATAGTATTAGTAGAATCCTTTAATGCAATTCCATAATACTCGATCCATTTAATTATATTATCAGTTATAATGTTGTGATTTGAATTTACATGAATCCCATAACTATTTCCGCCTTCTATTGTGAATCCACTAATTTTCACCCGATCAGCAGAAACATGAATTACAGTTCCAATATATAAAAAATTAATAATTGTGGTGTTTTTATCTTCACCTATAAGTTTTATTGATTTATTGATTACTATTTCTTCATAATAAGGTGAAGAATCATCATACACAAATACAGTATAGCCATTGCTTGCATCATTTATCGCATCCTGAATCCGTGTATAGTTATTAGGTCCGACTCCTCCGACATATAAAACATTATTTGAAGATGATAGTATATTAGGTTTATTAGCCGTATTAATTGCAGTTGATTGAATAGCACTCAAACTAATCAATAAAATTGATAGTATTATCACTATCTCCTTATTTATCATTAATATCCCCTCCATATCTCTAGTAATAAACACATAAAAAATTGTAAACTGTCAAACAGTAGAGGAAACTTCACATTATAGCTTCGTTTGTTTTTTGGCATATTAACTATAAATATTTTCCATTGACTTTCATTCCCCCAAATATCTTTTACTTTTGCTCTTATTTTATATTCTCCCCCATCAACCCAGGTATGGTTTATTATTATATTTTCATCAACAGCATAAGGTCCAATCCAGGTAGTATTTATTCCATCTCCCCAGTCTATATAATAAAAAACATCATCTCCATCAGGATCTGCTGCAAAAAATGAATAGTTATAATCTATTCCTACTTTACCTCGTGTTGGACCATCTATTTTTTTTACAGTTGGTGGATGATTTTCAATTCCCCATGGTTCCATTAATGGATAATTATCTTTATTATTATCACCAGAAATTGGATAAGCTGTATCACCTATTCCATCAGAACCGGGTATATCTTGATTAGGACCTGAAAAATCATCAGAGCCAGTATAGCCATCCCAATAGTTACCGCCTAATGGATAAGCCCTATTCCAAGAGTTGTTTCCTTCATCATAAGCGCGATCTTTATAGTGGATGAAATTGTTATTGGCAATGAGATTATTATTACTTAATTCAGTAATATATGGCATTTCACTATTGTAAATAGTGTTACCAATGATAGAGTTGTTGCTTGAATTATGAATATTTAGAGTACTACTCGTCATTATCATGTTATAAATAATTGTGTTGCAAGTTGAATCTCTGATGTCTATATTTGTACAAGGACAAATAGTATTAGAAAATTTATTCCCAGATATTGTATTATTTACACTAGATTCTCTAAGTTCTATATCATGTCTGTTATACGAGAAGGTATTATCCACAATATTATTGTTATTAGATGAACTAATAGACATACCCATATTAACATTTGATTTTATGTTATTACCTGTTACATAATTGTTATTTGAGTTTAAGAAGTTAATACCATGATTATAGCAATCCCAAATATTGTTTTCTATAATAGTGTTATTATAAGAATTTGAGAGATGTATTCCGTTATAGCTTCTACGTAGGTTGTTACCTTTTATTATGTTATTAATTCCTGAGTCAATAGATATTGCTCCACCATAGTAATCAAAAGAAAATGATATTGTAAAACCACTTACCTTTGCACCATCAGTAAATATTGTTACAACATATCCCCAATCCCAACCAAGAATAAATGTTGAAGTTTTATTTTCACCTATCAAATCGATTTCTTCGTCAACTATTACATGCTCATAATATGGTGCTGAATCATCATAAACAAAAACAGTATCACCATCCCTAGCATCATCTACAGCATCCTGTATCTTTGTATAGTTATCAGGTCCATCTCCTCCAACATAAAGTGTTTTTCCATTTATTATTGGTATTATAGGTTTTTCTTCAAAGGTTATTCCCCTTGATGGAATGACACCTGCTCCAATAAAAATTACAATTATTCCTATTACAAGACTTTTACTTAACAATTTTTTATTCATGGTCCTCCCTCATTATACATATTCCAAATCAGATACTTGGTATTTAAAACTTTTAGATGGGATTAATCCTATTTTACCAAAATATAACTGAGTATTCTCTGCAGTATTGGAAACATATCGATAAATCTCAACCAAGCTCTGTTTCTTGGAATATTTATTTCCAACTCTGACCA